>CAYRBK010000045.1:0-12244 GCA_964422605.1 uncultured Candidatus Bathyarchaeia archaeon
CCCGCGCCGCCTAACACCACTATGACCCAGGGCCAGAAGGTCCACGAAGATCTGTGGTAGCTTGTGCTGATCACTCCTCCTGCCTTGAAGGCATCTAGTCCGCCAGCGACGGCCGCGATGACCGAGGCCACTATTATAGTCTTCGTCCTTATTCGAGTGACATCTTTGCCAAGCGATTCTGCCACAGCCTCATTGTCTCTGATAGCTCTCAACATCCTGCCTAATGGCGACCTAACTAACCGCTCAACGTAGAGAAACACTGAAAGACATACCCCCACGATGAACAACGCTACCACAGCGTACCTGAGGTCTCCAGCCCACGCGAAGGGATCCGGCACCAAGACACCTATGTTCCCCTTTACGATGGGACGGTAGTTGTAACCTATCACTTGAATCCCTTCGCCCATCGCCAGCAATGTTATCCCTAGATAGTCTTCGCGGAGCCTCACAGCAGGATAGCATGACACCCAACCTAAGATTGCACCAACAGCTCCTGCCAGGGCTAGAGTAAAGAAGAAAATCGCCAAGCTGACCGCCGGATCTCTCATCAACGCCCGGTTCACCTCCGTGACTATTGCCGTGTTATCCGTAATGTAGTCTAAACCTGGGCCTATGTTGAAGAGCCAGGCTACTAGCCTGCCTGGAAGCGAACCGACTATGAAAGCGCCTCCTGCCACGGCGAGAACTTTGCCGAAGTTGGGAACGCCAGTGTATCCGTACTCCAGGTTGAGGCTAAGCGCTACTGTGAAGTAGATCGCGGCGAAGATGGCAAAGTCCCTGACAAATATCATCAGTTCGGCAGAGATTTCCATGGGCTTCCCGTCTTGGTCTAAGGCAAGGCTGCAGATTAAGTGAGGAAGTATGTCGGTACTAAGTTTATAAAGGTTTCACGTGATTTACTTCAGATGAAACGAGAGCAGCTGAGACCGTGGAACCAGTCACCAATCTTCATCTGTTTCTTCTCTCAACCGTCATCATATCTCTGACAGGGGTGATGAGCCCAGGGCCTGTGGTCGCCGTAACGGTCACCAAAGGACACAGAGACAGAAAAGCTGGCGCTCTGATTGCCTTCGGACACGGGGTGATTGAGTTTCCTCTGATGACGCTCATATACTTCGGTTTTGCGTGGTTCTTCGCTCTCAGCCAAACTAAGACAGCCATCGGCCTGATTGGAGGGCTGATGCTAGTGTATATGGGCTTTAAGATGTTCAGAGCAAGGCGGAAGACCGAGGATCCGGGCGGGGAAAATGTCGGCCATGGTTCTTTTGTGGCAGGCATCGTCACCACCATTGCGAACCCCTATTTCTTTCTGTGGTGGGCGACAATTGGGCTTGCCCTCATAAGGAACGCCAGCGATTTTGGGACCGTGGGGTTCGTTTTCTTTGCTGTGGTTCACTGGCTGTGTGACCTTTTCTGGGACTTTTTCGTCTCATTCAGCGTCTTCAAGTCGAGACATCTCTGGACAAAGAAGACTCACGAAGTAGTATTCGCCCTATGCTCAGTGTTGCTGATCGGATTCGGAGCTTGGTTTATCCTCTCAGTGTTAGTATAGGCGTTGAATGATAGGGACTTGGCGTTGGAGTCCGTTTCCGCCTTCAGCTATCTGCCTATTTCTTGTATCCAAATCTTCTCAGAATGTCCTTGCGCCATCCCACGCCTTTCTCGTCTTCGATTCCCTTCGGCTTCAGCCCGTCAACGACCCCAAGTATTCCTCTCCCTTGTTCAGTTTCGGCAACAACAACCTCAAGAGGATTCGCAGTGGCAGCGTGGATCGTGCAGACTTCAGGAACCTGCTTCAGCGCATTGAGAACGTTGATGGGGTAGGCGCCCCGCATGAAGGCGAGAAAAGAGTGCCCGCAGCCAAGTCTGAGCATATTTTCCGCCGCAGCCCTCTTGAGCTCTTCGTCAGTGCCATCAACACGAACTAGACATTCCCCGCTGCTTTCGCAGAATGCAAGCCCAAACTTAACCCCGGGCACCGAGTTTACCATGGCTTCGTACACATCCTCCACGGTCTTTATGAAATGAGCCGTACCAAGGATTGCGTTTGCATCCTTGGGCATATCGATCCTCACCATCTTGATCTCCATCCTTCTACTCTCCTATTGGCCTTTGCAGTATGCAACAGCCTGATGACGGTTAGCTAACTGTTAGTCTTCGTTGTTTTATCTCTTTTTCTATGAGGCATCTCAAAGAAGATGGGTCTAGGAACAAGGTCTAGTAAGGGAAAACCCTTTTGCCTTGCTCATCTTTGAGACGGATTCTAGCATTTTTCCATTGGTCCCGCAGGATTTCAAAGGTGCCTGAAAGCCCCGCATGAACCGAGTAGAAAATATAACACAGGTACAGACAATTGGTGCATCGGCCGTATTCTTTTCTCAGTTGGGCGAATCTGGGGGATTTCCAGACCCCAGACAATTCGAATATAGACGCAACTGGCTCTCGGCTGTGGCAACCCGCTACCCTGCCCAAGTGATCCACTATAAGAAAACTGTCGAGAGCCCTGCATCCCCACGTTCGCTCGCCTGTTAGGACAAGCTGTTTCAAGGCTTCTAGAGTTCTCTTGGTGATGTAGACATTCTCGGTCTCTTCTTTCATCCTCAACAGAGCGTCGAGAACCTCTACGAACTTTTCCGTGTCCCGAACCTCGTACTCGTCGTTCTTTTTTCCAATGGAGAATGTCCCATTGTTGAAGGGGTAATCGTACCAGTAAAGGCAATACCAGACTGGTATGTCACGGCCAACGAAGTGCTTCGTCAAATCCACGATCTCGTGAAGGTTCACTTGGGAGATCGTCGGCGAGACTCCCACATGGATTCCCTCTTTCTTTAGAAGATCTATTGAACCCATTGCCTTCTTCCATGCGCCTGGAACGCCTTTGAGGTAATCGTTCTTCTCCTCATCCAACGTGTCTAGCGAGATTGCGACAAAGTCAACGCTGCGAAGAGATTCAATCCTGTTCGCCGCCATGCTCCCGTTATCATAGACTGTTGTCACAAAACGCTTAGAGGCATAGTCTAGAATCCCTCCAATATCATCGCGAAGGAGGGGGTTTCCTCCAGAGAACACTATCTCCAGAACGCCTAGGCTGCTTAGGATGTCTAGTCCGCGTTTGACCTCTTCGGCGGACAGTTCACGGGAGTCCTGATGTGTCCATACATCGCAGCCTCTGCACCTGTAGTTGCATTGTCTCGTTATCATCCACTGCACGTGTTTTGGAAAAAAAGGTTTTGTGAGGGCTTTTGTTATTAGGTTTGCTGTTTTTCTTTTGGTGAGCATCTTTTTATGTTTGCTTCGTGCTTCCTTATGAACTCTTTGGTTAGTAGTGGTTTCAGTCTTTCTATCAGTTCTTTTGCTGGTTTTCCGCCTTTCTCTATGACCCATGAGCCTTTTCCGTCTGGTGGGAAGAGGTGTGGTGGGCAGGTTACGGTCTTCTCACGGACTGGGTATATCCTTGTGCCGAAGACTCTTTCAACTGGCTCTGGTGCTTCTCTGTCGCACATCTTTACGCCTATGTACGGATGCCTGTGTTGTCTGCATACGTTGTAGCCTTCATCAACCAGGCGTGCTGCTGTCTGCGCCTCGTCTGTTGTGAAGCCGTCTGGGTTTCGCCTTCTCTTTCGCTTCCTCACCATTCTTCAAGCACCGCAACCGTCAGCTCGAAAGCGGTCTGCGCAACTCCGCCGTTCACGTACCTAACCCTCACGTGGAAGTTTGAAGGCTTAGAACCTTCGTGGAGAGCATCATGCGCAGTGCCTCGATGCGTAGAAGAATCGGCTTCGACAACACATGAACCTTACTGCATTTCCGCCTAACCCAGACCCCACAAGCTCAGGGAGGCTCACATGCCCTTACGACACATTAAGACCAAGAATGCGTACAGGCTTACGGATACATCACCTTCTGGCAACTATGCAAGCAATCCGTATATCTCGCCGAAACAATAAGCCACAAGCCTGAGCACATCCATAGATGGGTAGGCAACAACCATGGCGAGATCCTTCTCCAGAATCGCTCTGCGGACGTAAAACAGCGTCAAGAGCAGGAGAGGTACTAAGGTAATGAGGAGTAATGGTGCCAGAAAGATCGCACTCAAGGTTATTGCCCAGAAAGCCAAAAGGAGAGTAGCTACCAACCATGATGCAAAGGAGGCTAGGGTTACCATGTTCCATTTGGCAATTCGGTCCTTCGGCTTCTTCTTAAAAAGTTGAGCTCCTCCCCTGCCATAGTTGAAAGTCTGCTCCAAAAACTCCTTGAAGCTAGACCTATGCTGATGTTTGACTGAGGTTTCGGGGTCTAGAACCATCTTGTAGCCGGCTCTGCACACGCGTTCCACAAGTTCATCCTCGTCGAAACCGTAACGGATGTCTTCATCGAACCCGCCCACCCGTTCAATTGTAGCTCGCCTGAAAGCCATGTTACAGCCCGCTGGGTACCGAAGGGGGGGTTCGACTCTGTCCAGCACTTCCCGTCTTCTGAATCTCCTTAGAACCGGCATGATGCTGCCATCTGCGTACTTGGAAAGGAAGGTGTCTTTGTACCTTGAAGTGTTTCCGCCTGCGCAGCCGACCTCTGCGGCTTCGAAGTTTCTAACCATTTTCGTGACCCAGTCTCTGGGAACCACGCAGTCGGAGTCGGTGTAGAGAACTATTTCCCCTTGGCTGCTTTCGAAGCCAACGTTTCTTGCAGCGTTCAATCCCTTCCTCGCTTGCGAGATCAGCTTCACGGGGTACTCCGCGACGACCTCTCTTGTCCTATCGGTTGAGCCGCCGTCCACGATTATCGTCTCAAGCTTTTGCCTGTTGTACTCGACCTTGACGAGGGAGTCCAGCAGATCTTTCACTGTTGCCTCTGCGTTAAGAACAGGTGCGATCATCGAGACGGTCGGCTCGTAGAGGGCTTCTTCGGTCACTTTCTCTCATTCGTAGTTCCGCCAGGAGGTTTATTTCCCTTCCGCCAGAACCATAAGGACTCTACATGCCGTCTTATGTGCTTAGCGACGGTTTCATAGTGCTCTCCCTCATTCTCCATCAGAATTCTCCTTATCCGCTCGCGGAATAGCCATTCCCCAATGCCTGTCTTAGCCGTCAAGACTGAGCCATAGGTCACATGAAGCATCTGCCTCGCGTTGTTCTCGTCAAGAAACGCTTCCTCCAGATCATCATCAGACATCTGGCGAGGATTCGGAACCGCCGAGAGATCAGTTGTCAGGTAGTAACTCTTCCGATCCTTCTCGAAACAGCCGAGACTGTGCTCAACTATCTCTCGGAACAGATCGGGATCGTGCCTCGCTACGACCCTTAGGGCTTCAAGATAGCTTGTGCCAGCCGTTTTCAGGTGAACCATGCTGGACGCCAGTCTGCCGACGATCGGGAAGATTGAGAACTTGTCGCTGCCGGAGTGTATGCTGAGTTTGTACGGGCCGCAAGCCTTTGCGATTGAGACATGTTCAACGAAAGATTCCTCGAACTCGCTTAGACTCCCGATGTAGTCAACTGCTTTTTCAAACCTTCCTACGAACCTTAAAGCCAAACTGGTAATCTTGATGTTGAGCCTTCTCAGCTCGCAAGCTATGAAGAAGTGTTCTGAGGGAGAGGTGGGAGTCTCGGTCTCGTCAACAGACACCTCGACATCGAATCTTTTTCTGGCAAAGAGCTTCTTGAGATGACGGTACATCTTGGCTACGTGAGCAATTGCGGCTGAATATTTGACTGCTACTCGGAGCAAAGCCTCTTCGGAGAATTCGGGCATTTGGGCTTTCCTTGCCAAGGTGGTTCTGGGCTGTTTGGAGAGGTAGATCCTGGAATAGTCCTCTTTTCTGCATTGAAGTTTAGCCCAAGGCAGCCTTCCAAATTTCTCCTTGAGTCTGGGAAGGTCGTAGTTGTCGGCCTCACTGTCAACATAGGCTGAAGGATCAATGGTGAACGTCGTGAAGCCAGCCTCGTAAGTTTCGTCCAGTTCATCTAATGTTTTGACGTGATCCGCGTCTGCCCCGAAGCCGCCTCGATAGCCCTCCTGGAAAACAGCCCAAGAGACATCATCCAAAACTTCCCTAGGAGTTCTCAAAGCGCGACGCATTTCCCGAATGGATTGCTGAGCTAGAACCGGAAAGACTCCGACACCTTTTAGCGCTCTTATGTGGGCTGGCGTCGCTAGCCCAATGCGGTCGCCCGCACCGATAGCGGGCGCCAATCCCAAAACGCTTGGACACGTATACCGGAAAAGCCTTCGCAGTGATTCGGCGTTCTGATGGTTGCAGAGGCAAATCTTGTACCTGAAAGACTCTCCAGCAACCTCGAATACCCCGTCCTCCTCTGCAGCAAAGCCGCGGAGGTAACCCCTCTCATGCACAGGACTGAGAATGGCGAGTTTGAGCTCAGAATTCTCACGCATAACAAAGAGTAGGCATCCATGTTTCTGCATTACTGAGGTCTCGTAGACTCTGACTAGGTGCCTCCTTTGACGCATCTCCCTGAATCTTTGAACCATAGCACGCTTCATGGCTCGATCTCTCTGTCCTTCTCTTGGCATGTGTCGGCTAGATACTCAGCTCGTGACCCATAAAAAGACTTCACCCAATGCTGAGAACGTCTGAAAAAACTGTTAAATATCCGCCCTTAGTTAATCAACTGGCATACCGCTTGAATTCACCTTTACAGGGTTGACTGCAGCAGATGGTCAAGCTGGAGAAGTACATCAACGCTTCTGAGATGTATCACGTGCCTGATAAGATGTCGGCTGTTGTTCTTTCAGGCCCTGGCGAGGAGAACCTGAAGCTGACAACCGTGGAGGCGCCCAAGTGCGGCGATGACCAACTGCTCGCCAGAGTTGACGCTGTGATTGCCTGCGCTTCCGACAACAAGCTCATCGACCAAGGTGCAGAACACCCGCTGATGTACGGGTGGGACGTTTCGAAGCACCCTGTCATAATTGGACATGAGGGCGCCGTCACCGTTGTCAGAGTCGGAAGGAACCTGAAGGGAAGGTACAGAACAGGAGAAAGGTTTGCTGTGCAGCCCGCCATCCCAGCTGGTCCCCGCCATTACAGAGAAAGGTATAGAAACAATGCGGCGGGGATAGACAAGATTGCCGTAGGCTATACTCTGCCAGGCCTCCTAGCCGAGTATGTTCCGATCTCTGAAGAGGTGATACAGACAGGATGCCTACTTCCCTTCCCCCGAAGGAGGATTCCATACTTCGGAGCAGCCTTGGCAGAGCCACTTTCAGACGTCATAGCCGCACACGAACGTATAGTCCACGTCCTAAAAGACAGCCCTACATCCCCTCGAAGAGCTGAGATTGGACCTAGGAAAGGTGGCATCACGCTCATAATGGGTGCAGGTCCAATGGGTCTTATGCACATAGAAGTCGCGATGAGTTCCAGGCCGAGCAAGATCATGGTTTCCGAGGTTCTGGATCAGAGACGGGAGAAGGCGAGAAGTCTTTTCGAGGAGAAAGCCGAGCGCCTAGGCATCTCTCTCGTACTGACGAATCCCAACCGACTCCAAGAGGAGATAGATAAGGAGACTGATGGCAGAGGGGTAGACGACGTCATAGTCGCCTTGGGAACAGCAAAGGTTCAGGAGGAGTCCCTCAGATACCTCGCCCGCGGAGGAGTCGCAAACTTCTTTGGGGGAACTGCCTTCCATGAAAGGATGATTCAGGTTGACACTCACCGAATCCATTACGACGGCGTCACAGCTGTTGGTTCCAGTGGAAGCGATCCCTCAGACGTCGCCAGAGCACTCGATATGATTGCGAAGAGGCTGATTGACCCGGGGAACTACATAGTGAAATGCGGCGGTCTGGACGCAGCAGTCTCACTCGTGCAAGCGGTCAGACGCAGAGAGATTGACGGCAAAGGTGTGATCTACCCGCATACCAGAAGTGGGCTGCTCGATGTGAAAGGCTGGAATCTGAGGAAGGAGAGGAAATTCCTGGAAGAGAAGCTGGTTAGCTGTTAGGCTTTCTCCGGTGACGGGGCTGGATATGAAGAAGATTGTGGTCTTCGGAGCGGGCAATATCGGGCGGTCTTTAGTTGGGCAGCTTTTCTCACGCGCCGGTTACGAAGTCGTCTTTGTCGACGTCATGAATGAGATCGTCAACCTACTCAATACTAGGAGAAGGTACAGGATAGAGGTGAGGGACTTCCACTCGGAGACCATCTGGGTCGAAAATGTCCGCGCGGTTCACGGCAGAGAGACAGAAAAGGTAGCTCATGAAATCGCAACGGCGGATATCATGGCTACAGCTGTAGGGGCAAATAACCTTGAGCCTGTTTATGGCAGTATAGCTGAAGGCTTGGTCAAACGGCTTGCAATGAGCAAAGGCCCGATCGACATCCTGATATGCGAGAACGTCAGAGGCGCTGCGAATCTGTTCAGAGAAGGCCTAGCGAAGCATCTGCCCGAAGGCTACCTGTTGGACTCTATGGCAGGACTTGTTGAGACAAGCATAGGAAAGATGGTACCGTTGATGACTGAAGAGCAGAAACAACAGGATCCCTTGCTGATATACGCTGAGGCGTACAATAAGATAGTTCTGGACAAGAAAGCGTTCAGAAACCCTATTCCGGAAGTCGAGGGGCTCGAACCCAAAGAGAACATGGCCGCTTACGTGGACCTCAAGATCTTCGTTCACAATATGGGTCACGCCGCAACCGCCTATCTGGGGTACATCACCGACAACGACATGAAGTTCATCTGGGAAGCCATAGGCAACAATCACATACGGAAGGCTGCTCAGGGTGCTATGTGGGAGGCGGGAAGAGCTCTGATCCGCAAGTATCCAAGAGAGTTCAACGAAGGCAATGTCAAAGGACACATCGACGATCTGATCCGGAGATTCGGCAACAAGGCTCTTGGCGACACCATCTACCGTGTTGGGAGAGATGTACCCCGAAAACTTTCCGGAAACGATAGGTTGGTGGGAGCCCTATTACTGGAAAAGAAGCACTCGGTCCCTTCCACACTCACGACCTTAGCCATCGGTGCTGCTACACTGTTTCGGGCAAGAGACGACGACGGGAACCTTTACCCAGCGGACAAAGTCTTCTCCGAAGAGATCTACCCTCAAGGGATCGACTATGTTCTTGAACGGGTCTGCGGCCTCGACCCGCAGAAAGAAGAACTCTTGATCCGAGACATTCGGAGAACTCACGCGCTCCTGCTCCGAGATCCAAAAAGATGGTTCTCAATACTCAAAAGAGCCGGCATGTTTGACCGTTTCAGATAAAGACTGCACGTGAATCCTTTGCGTAGAGGGCTAAGTTGGCTTCAGATTCTTCCTGTACCTGATTCCGTCGCGCCTAAATCCGTAGTAGTCTTTAAGCCCCTCTTGGGGCCTATACCCATTCTTCACGTAGAGGTTCTTGGCTGGCTCGTTGTCCGCGCGCACTTCGAGGTAGCAGGCCTCCACGTTTTTTTCAGCCAAGATATGTTCCAAGGATGCCAGAAGGCTAGAACCGATCCCCTTTCTTCTGAAGTCACTCTTGACGTCGAGCGTATATATATGACACACAGGCCCTCCTCTCGACTCGCCTACAGACGCTGTTATGAAACCTGCAGGCTTCCCGTCCAGAAAAGCGATCAGATTCAGATAATCGGGAGACCTTAGGAAGTACTCCAGAAGTCTCCTTGAGAAAGCATCATGCCCAAAGCATTCCAGTTCGATCTCATACATCACTTCCAAGTCTTTGAGAGCAGCTTTACGCATACTGACCAACAAGGAACCCCCTAAAAGATTGAGCTCGGCAGGTCAGATATTAACATAATGCGGATGCCGGCTCAAGGATACTCGACTTGGAAAGATCGATAATCTGAACAACTCCATCAGTCTTCTCCAAGTACAGCTGTGCAATCCTTTCTGCATAGTTCTTATCTGAACCGAGGTATAGAAGGTGGCTCACGCAGTTCTCTTTGCAGTCTGAAGACCCGAATCTCGGGATGAGGAGCTGGGCGTGGAGGCCATCTTTCAGATGTCTGTTGACCGCGCATTCCATCTTCCTATCGGAGTATGCCGTCACAATCGCGGTGACTACCGAGTTAGCGCCTGAAAGAAGATAGTCAACGTGCCATCTGTTCTTCTTGACCCCCTTCAGATGCCTGCCAGTCCTTCCTGGAAGGCCCGATGCACCTTTGCCCAAGGCAGACCCCGTGTAAGCGTAGAAGCCCCGAGGAAACTTCCTTTTTTGCAGACTTCCGACACAAATCTCTCTTTCATCTTGCACGAGTATCAAGAGTGTGTAAGTCCCCTTGTCCCTCAAGCCTGCAAGGCTCTGGAGTGCCACTGATCCACCTCCACTGGATTCTGCAGACAGGTCCTGCGGCATTTCATCATCATCTGCCAAGTTTGGTAGCTCTGGCGTCTCGAGCTTGACTGCAAGTCGGCGAATGCACTACAGAGCTAATGCTAATGCGCATTATCTTTTAAACGTCGGGGTAAAGCATAAAACAATGCATTGTGCTAAGGTAGAGGTTGGACTTCATGATGACAGCGAGTGGCGAGAGGCTTTACCGACGAGCCCTTTCTTTGACCGTCCTCACATCTCTCCTCCTACTCTTGCCTGCTTACTCCCTCGCCGACGTAGTTCCGAGGTTCCACGCCTTCACAAATCTCGGCTGCGAGAGCTGCGTAGAAGCACTTGAACCTTTACTCAATATGTACGGGGAAACCGTTACCACATATGATATTCGGCAAACCAATAACACAGAGCTATTCGACAGAATCGTCAGCTTTGTCGGTTCAAATGTGTACACGGAGATACCTTTGGTCATCGTCTTGAAGGGCGACAGACTGGCCGCAATAGTATTCTGGACTCACTTGGGGAAAGACTGGGAAGAGATCTTAAAGGCAGAGTACGAAGGTGTGCCTGTCTACTCAAACCTCTATGACTTAAGTGGCAGAATCTTGCCTGACAAGATTCTGAAAGAGCAAAATGTGACAGATTCGATAACCAGACTCTTTGTCAAAGATGGACAAGTAGACAACAATGGCGGCAGGGACGTCTACACTCTCTTTCCCCTTGTTGCTTTGGCTGCCTTAGCTGACGCGGTGAACCCGTGCGAATTCTATATTTTGGCGGTTTTCCTCTCGCTCATCTTCTTCCGCATCGGCAGGAGGTCAGTTTTGAAGGCTGGACTCGCATACTCGCTCGCAGTCTTTGCGACGTACTATCTGCTTGGATTCGGACTTCTGCGTCTGATCAGCTACGCTCAGCAACTGAGGTTCCTTGTTGTAGCAGTATTCGGCTTTCTTGGACTCGCCGTAGGGCTCCGAGAGATCATCGGAAGTCTTCTGAGAAGAGAGTTCAAGCGTGTTCCGGACGCTTTCTCGGGAACCCTTCTAGCCCGTCTAGGAAAGGTATCTGAGAACCCTATCTCAGCGTTCGTCATAGGAATCGCATCCGGCATCTTCCTTCTACCCTGCACGTCAGCTCCATACTTTGTAGCTCTAAGTTTGATATCTAGGTTGGAGAGCCTGCTGGAAGGACTGTTACTTCTGACAGTCTATAACAGCATAGTCGTGATCCCCTTCATCGTGATAACCCTCTGCATCCACACATTGCATCTAAGAACCGCTGACCTGAAAAGGTGGCCAGCTCAGAAACAGAGATGGCTCAATCTTGGGTCGGGATTGCTGATCACATTCCTTGCGCTTTATCTCTTATCTTCGCTCGTCACATGAGCATAACGCAGACCAATCCTTGCCGCGGCACGTTTGGATCTGGAGCTTTTCCGGGAGGACAAACAAAGGTTAATAGACGCCCATGCCGAACTATCAATGATCTAGGCTAGAGAAGACACGGGCTGGTCAAGATGACCACTGTCGTGAACGTGAGATTCCTCGGAATATTCAAGAAAGCTTACGGAAAAGGCGAAGCGTCACTGGAAGTACAGGAGAAGGCAAGACTGAGCGATCTCATTAGCAAACTGACGGAACTCTCACCTGAACTCGAACGCCTCCTGATCGATCCAGAGCTCGGCAATCCGCTTCCCAATGCAGTTGTGCTTGTGAACGGCAAAGAGATCGGGGTGCTGAACGGATTGGAGATGGAGGTTCGAAACGGCGACGAGATAGTTTTGATACCGGTAACCCATGGTGGATAGTTCCTCAGCCGGTTGCGCTTCTGATGAACGGCTAGACCGGTTTTCGACGCCAGGAATTGCTGGTAGACCCAGAGTCCCTGGTCGAAGATGAGACTTCCCAAGCCTATAGTGGACTTCTGCAGACTTCAGAAGACATG
>CAYRBK010000046.1:0-12205 GCA_964422605.1 uncultured Candidatus Bathyarchaeia archaeon
CAAGTTGACTAGATAGACTGTGAGGAGAATGACACCCTCTCGACTTCCCATATTTCTATTGTCTAAAAAATGCCAGAGCAGAAGGTTTGAGATCACACTGAACAGTATAAGGTCAGAGAGGACGAGTATGTTCACCTTGAAGGGTGTGAAAGTCAGCAGTAGACCTAAGATAAGCGTGGAATTCAAGAAGCAGCTTCCAACAATATCACCCATTGCGATTTCAAAGTAGCCTCTGACGGCAGCTCTGACATCAACCACAAACTCAGGGAGACTGGTCCCAAAAGCGATGAGAGTCGCGCCTATGATGGAAGCTGGAACTCCAAAGAAGGTTGCGATTTCTATCGCTGATTCAACAGTAAGCCTAGCACCTACGATGACGCCAATTACACCAGCCAGAATAAGCGACAGCTCCTTTCCAACTTTTTGATTCACATTGCCGTTCGGGATGCCTTCTTCATCCTGCTTCGCCTTCCGCATTAGGAGATAGGAGTATCCAAAGAAAACGCCCAACAGCAACACGCCGATAAGTCTACTGATATATTCAAGATAGAGAAGTATGAGAAGCGTTATCGAGAGAAGCATCAGTCCAGTCCTGAACTCTCTCGTATCTTCATCCTCAAAAGTGACCCTCCCCTTATTGGAACGACTCAGAGTTGCAAGAAGAAGGCAAACGCCGACTATAAGAGTGATATTGGTTATGTTAGAGCCCAGAATGTCTCCGAGTGAAACGGACATATTCCCAATGATTATAGCGTTGGTGGCAACAGACAGCTCGGGCAGCGATGTTGAGAAGGCAACTAGGAGATAGCTCAGAACGGATTTCCTCAGCCTTCGCTTCTCGGATATGGCGACTATGTTGGATACAACTATCCCGCTGGCACCGCCGAGTAATGATATTCCAATCGCTAGCAACAGGGGAGATAGCCAAATCATCTAAGTCACTCTCGTTTTGGCGGGAAACAGATAACTAAACTGCTGGTGCTTTAAATTTGTTGCCTCAGGTCTAGTTGATTCAGATCATTACATTTGAAATTAGTGCTATTCAGGTCCTCTTCCATTCTATTCTTTGCGAATAGTAACTCAGCACAAATATAGCTTTGTTGTGTCCAGCAATGGAACCGCCAGAAGCAGTAAGAAAAAGATTAGAGGTAGTTCTTGAGCGAGACCTGCTTATGGCTTTTTGCTGAGTCTAAGGCTGCGAAGACCATGGCGAGGCTCTTGAGATTGTCTTCGCCACTTGTTTCAGGCTTTCTGTCTTGGCTGATGGCGTCTGCAAATTCATGAAGCGAATAGGCTCGGTCCACAAGAGGCATCGAGACCAGATTTTCCTTGAGCCCGGTTTTCGACTCCTTCAGCTTCACGAAGACGGCTTCACTCCAGTGAATCCCGCCTTCGGAGCATTCAATCCTCCAGTCGCCATCCCAAGGTGTCTCCCAGCCTACTGAAACCCAGCTTCCAATGTAGGTGATTCGGAGCCCGTTCTCCATTCTCAACGTCGCTGAGGCACTGGGGTCCCCATCGAACCAGCTCCATCCAGGTTTCCAGGTTTCGCAGTAGAGGCTCTTGGGGTCCGAGGCAAAGATGTATCTCATCAAATCAAAATGGTGAATTGCCATGTCCACGAGGAGCGGATGCTCCATCTTATCACGGAATCCGCCGAAATGTGGGGCTCTGTGGAAGTTGATGATCGCGTAGCCCGGTTCTCCAACCTTTCCAGTTTCGAACACCCTTCTGACTGTTCTCGGGCCTCTTCTAAAACGGTAGTTCTGACTAACCATCAGCTTGAGGTTCCTTCTCTCAGCCTCAGCCACCGTCATCTTGGCGTCTTCCATCGTGTCAGCAAGAGGTTTCTCGATAAGGACATGGAGCCCGCCCCTAAGCGCTTTGATAGCGACCTCCGCGTGGACCCGGGGCGGAACAACAACCAAGACCGCATCCGCTCTTACCTCGCCCAGAGCTTGATCAAGGCTTGTATAACACCGGTTCTCAGGCATTTTGTGCGCAGACGCTGCCTCACCCAGAGCCTTTTCGTCTATGTCAACGTAGGCAACAGCTTCCCAGTCCTTGGATTGCTCGACGACATCTGTCCAGCTGCGCCCAAACCCTCCGACACCGACTTGAATGATCTTGAGCATCCGAATTCCTCACTTCTCACGAGTGCTGTCTTGAACAGTCTCTCTAAGTCTTCTATCCTATAATAGTCTGTCCATTGTCCCGAACGATTGGAGAAAAAAAGGAAGAGCGTATGGAGCTCTCCAAAAAAGCGTCGGAGGCCAGACGAAGTCTTTCGGTTGCTTGTGCCTTCAGTCTATTTTGATCGGCTCGCCCTTTGGTTTCTCTTCTTCCTTTTTCTGAAGGGTGACCTCTAGGACGCCGTTCTTGTATGCTGACTTCGCTTTGCCGGGGTCGACTTTGGCAGGAAGATCGACCTCCTTGTAGTACTTACGTTCAGGCGTCTCAACCGAGATTGTCAAGGTTTTCTCTGTTCCCTGGAGCTTTATGTCGTTTTTCTCAACTCCGGGCAGCTCGGCTACGACCTTGACCTCGCCGTCCGTGGAGAAAATGTCGACTAAGGGTTCCCTTTCCTCTTTGATATTAATCTGAGGCTTACCAAACTTGGCTTCCGGCTTAACGTTGCCAAACTCTCTGATCTGAGGCTTACCGTCAGGTCCTATTGTTACGCTGTATCCGTAGACGAAGGGTCCCCATTCCCTCACCTTTGAACCGTCCGGCAGCTCCCGTTCGCGGATGAGATCCCTAGGCACCCTTTTGGAGAGGTCTTCGAATTCCCTCTGCATCATCTCCTCCATTTCCCTGAACATGTCGTCGACGTCTTCGAACAAAAATCTCCTAAAGAAGGGGGGCCTTCTCCTCCGGAGATACCTGTCCCAATATTCGTCAGACAACACGCACCACCAAAAAAGAAAGTGGAAAGAGAAAGTTAAAAACGTATCGTAGTCCGCAAGGGTCCTTGCGGTTAGATATCACACAGAGGTTTGGAGACAAACGGAAACTTGTGGCCTCGTGGAGGGCGGCGCATGTCCGCTCTTATTCCTTCAGCTTTCCAAGAAGACTTCTGAGGGCTCGTGTATCTTGCTCGCTGACCCAAAATTCATCTTGATAGGGACAGAGATCGTCCAACACGGCCCTTTCAGAGTCTTGGTCCCAGACTAACGGGTACAGCCGACACCCCTCAGGCCTGAATTGATAAATCCTACAGCCGTCTCTCATAAGGAAGACACACCTTCCAGAACGGTTCTTCAATCGCCAGCCTCCCTCTGTTTTCGCTGCAAAACTGTCGAACGAGTGGCCTAGCCTGAGAATCCTTTTTATGTCCAAGCGTGAGAGCGGCATGCTGGTCCGGAAACAGCACTGGACGCACCTGTGGTTCACGCAGGGCAAGCCGCTTCTCAGCCTGTAATGCTTTGTATCCTGGATTCTGTTCATCTCTATTCTCGATATGTTAACTCCGCTTGGAAGGCTTTATTTACGTCTTTCCCAGCTTTTCATATCGAGAAAGGTGGCAGGTCTTGGCAAATGGTCCGATCGGCGTTCTAATCAAGGCGAGAACGGTCTCGGATGGTTGGGAGAAAGCGGTTCTCGAATGCTGGAGCCACGGCTCGGAAGTCCCAACGGAGTATGGTGGGATGTCGAAGGAGCTTCTAGGCCTTCTCGTGCTCGTTGAGAAGCCCTTCGATGAGCCTCGAATCCATAGCGGAGACATAAACATAGCCGTCAAGGGCTCCCTCGAGAAATACTATGACGAAGTTCTGCATGGGACGTTTGACTGGGCCGTCAGAGAAGGAAAGATACATTACACTTACCATGAAAGATTGTTCAGCTACCCGCCTGAAGGAGTAGCTCAGATAGATTACATGCTGCAGAAGCTCGACAAAGCCCGTTTCTCTAGAAGAGCCCAAGCGATAGTCTGGCATCCGAAAAGAGACATGTGGGTCGACTCTCCGCCATGCCTGCAGAGGGTTTGGTGCACAGTCAGGGATGACGAGCTCATCATGCACACAACTTGGCGGAGCCGCGACATCTACCGAGCCATGCACATGAATATGCTCGCGTTGACTGAACTTCAGAAAATGATGGCTGGAAAATTGGACGTTGGAGTAGGCGCATACCTCGACTTCTCGAACAGCGCACACATATACGAAAAGACCTATGGAGATGTGGAGCGATTCATAAAAGTGCTCAAGAAGCGGTCAAGGAAAAAACCTAGGCACTAGTCCTCATTCTTGCAGCTTACTCGCCCATTACCTGCACATTGACGGTTCTTGTTCTCGAACCATCCATCTCTATGAAGAGTATTGACTGCCATGTTCCGAGCTGCATTCTTCCCGCCCTGAGAGGAATGGCGACATCAGGCTTGATCAGGGAGTTCAGAATATGGGCGTGAGCGTTCTGCTCTCCTGGAGTCCATCCATACTTGGCGTTGTGTCGGTAGTCAGCCTTCAACGGAACCAGGCGCTCAAAGGCTACTAAGATGTCTTCCCAGAGGTCAATGTCATGCTCGTTGACCGCTATTGCCGCCGTGGCATGAGGAACCCACAGGCTTACGAGACCGTTCTCGATCCCACTCTCTTTTACGACTTTCTGCACGTCTTCAGTTATGTCCAAGATCTCCATCCGCTTCCGCGTGTGAAGCGAAACGTCCCCAGAATGAACCAGCATATCACCACCGTCTTGCCGCTTGCCTTTGAGGTTAGTACTCGGCACCCGAGATAAGCCTTCGCTTTGAGGCTATTTCAGCACCTTCCCGGTTTCCATGTACCACAAGTACAAGTCAAGTTCACCAAGTCTCAGTCGGGCTTTTCTTGCCAACTTTCTGAGCAGGTTTTCGATTCCGAGATATCTCCTCGCAGTCAGTGTTTTCGGCTTCTCGATCAGACCGTATCTAGCCAGCAGGTTAAGTATGTGAAAATCCAGAATCGCAAAGTCAGTGTAGCCTATGTTCCTAAGGAAGTGGCTCGCCTCTTTACGTCCGATCCCCCTAACGTTCTCGATCAGCCACTCTCGCAAGGCTTCTGCATCGCTGAACGAGGCTATGATGCTTTTCACCGAGTCCCCGTACCGTCTCGCCTCAATGATGTATCTGGCTCTGGTGTTCGGGAATCGGTGTCCAAGAGCTTTCAGCCTTTCTGCCAACCGCGGTTCTGGGAGGTCTAGGAACCCGTTCCCAATAGCCGCCTGAATCCTCATGCTTCGCTCAGCAGCGTAGTTGGCGCACAGTATGCAGAAGCAAAGCTCTTTGAAGACCTCTGCGCTCGGTTTTTTCCCAACCTCCTTGAACTCCTTCATACGCTGATCTACCAGACTCTTCACTTCTGTCCGTTTCAGGCGTTCCACAGATTCCAGAAGTCTTCCCGCCGCTTTCAACGCCATTTGCAGTCCTACAGACAACGTGACCAGCCCTATCCTCTGGGAAATGATTCTCCTTATTCTTTAGGGAACCTCTCTGTGCAACGCCACGGCAGCTGGGCTTCCGATCATTACTGCGACCGCGTTTCCATAGGTCCCGTACGAGGTAGAACCATTGAAGCCTCGTCATATTAAAGGCTGCGGGACCTGCTTCATATCAGATTTCGATGCCGAGAAATCCGTGGACAAGCCAACCCATCATGAAAGAGACCGCTGCAACCCCTAAGCCTATGAAAAGCATCTCGAGGAACATCCTTCTGAACGACAACTCCTTGACAACAGAGACAAAGAACGAGAAGAACAGAACCACGAAAGCGGCGTCTAACACTGTGGCCCCGAGAGCCAAGTAGTAATCTGCCAGCAGGAAGAATGGAGCCACCAGAAGCATTACAGTCAGGATGTAGGCGACTCCGGTATAGAAGGAAGCCTTAACAGGGCTTTTGGTGGTTTTCTCAGACTTCTGTGACAAGTATTCCGAAGCGGACATGGAAAGCGACGCAGCTATTCCCGTTATCAAGCCTGCGACCCCTATCAAGCGGGCATTCTGAAATGTGAATGTTAGCCCTGCGAGGGCTCCTGTGAGCTCGACCAGAGCGTCGTTCAACCCCACAACCATTGAACTGATGTAGCCAATCCTCTCCTCATCAATCATATCCACCAATAGCCTTTCGTGCTCAACCTCATCTTTCAGGATTCTGTCGGCTCCGGGAACCACGCTTGCCAAGGCGCCATAGGCTTCTTCGGCTTTCTCTTCTCCACCCTCCATCATCTTCATCGTGAACGTTAGCCCGAAAATCCTCGCGATAATCAGGTACCTCAGAATGGTCAGATTGCTGGGGGGAACGTCCTTCCTTGTGAACTCTTTCCATTGGCCATAATGGCGCAGCTCGTCCTCTGAGATTCTGCTAAGAACCTCGGCATTCCTCCCCTTTGTCCTGCTGGCTAGATTTCTATATACGAGGTGTTCTGTAATCTCGCTTTTCTGAAAACGCAGGACCCTCTCACGGGCTTTTTCATCAATCACCCCGTTCGTTTCCCCTATTGCTCAAGAATGACTTCCTTTGCGGACGATGAGACCATCAATAGTCTTCTGGTTCCATATATCTGTTATCTGGAAGACAGGACTTCATCCTCTTTCAGCATATTGAGCCCAAAGGCTCTGCGCTTTCCTCCAGAGTCTTCCTTCTCTGGGGCTCCTTGACAAAGACCAGCAGAAGCGCCAGCGATATCAGTCCCATCGTTCCACTCAGGTAGAACGTAGTCCCGATTCCCTTGAAGGTCAAACCTCCGAGCCACTCGATCATGATTTCTTCATACTTGAAAGTGTCAAAAAGCCAAGGCCCCAGCAGCGACCCGGCAACCATCCCCACATCGAAGAGGGCGGCAAACTTCCCGAAAAGCTTTCCCCTGATCTGTTGCGGAACCAAGTCCGCTCTCAGAGCACGACTAGCAGGCATCGCAACGTTGAGGCCTAAGGAACGGATCGCCATCACTCCTGTAGCCTGCCAAAGATCAGGTGTATGAGGCAATATGAATGCTGCGAGACGGGAAGATAAGCCTCCAATCGCTATCAAAGGTTTTCTCCCCCACATGTCAGCTAGCTTCCCCGCAAAGAAGTTGCACAACACGCCCACAAATCCAGACAGAGACAGTATGGTTCCGATCTGAAAGGGAATGGCCCCGAAGGCTGCTCCTAGAAAGAGAACTCCAACGGGTGCAATGAAGCCCACGGCAAACCCGTTAGTCATTTCGCTGAGATAAAGGACTCTGACCGACCGCAGGATTGATCCAGTCAATCTGATGTCTTCTTCGTTCGTCCTTTTGCTTTTCTTCTGGGAGATCCCTTCTCCTCGAGTTTCCCGGACTTTCCGGTTCACCAAGACCAAAGCGATCACTGAAAGAAAGGAATCCATGAAATAGGGGACCCTGTAGCTATCTTCTAGGGGTAATCCAAGGCTTGTCTGTGACAGGAATTGCACGGTTCCGCCGAAGATGGGTCCCACAAACCAGCCGATCAGAGTGGCGGTCATGAAGAACCCCATTGCCTCGCCCCTCCTGCTTTCCGGAACTTGATCGACCAGAGAGGCTTCCGCGGCAGGCCGTACTGCCGCAGTGGCGGTGCCGTTCACGGCTCTAAGTATTAGCAGGGACTGCCAGTTTGGCACGAGGCCTGTTGCAGTGCCAAGGAAGATATCGGCGATCAACCCGGCTTGAATCGTCTTTTTCCTCCCGATGCGGTCAGATAGGCTTCCGAGGGGAGAGGAGAGGAAAGCATTTGGGATGAGAAAGGCGGCTACGAAGGCTCCTAGGAACCACATTTCAGCTCCTAAGGAGACCGTGTAATATGGGAAGTATGACATTGCCATGTTGGCTGCTATGTTCTCGACCGATGATGCGAGAGACAATGCTATGACGCTGGCTGAATATACTTCTGAACGGCGCATTTGTCTCCCTATACGGAGCACCATCATTTATGCCTTCTTGTCTCACTGCAGGCCTAGGATAGTTGGGGCTGCTCAGCTATCTCGAATCGCACAACGAATCCTTCATCAGTCTCTCTGACTTCTGAGATCCTAGTTTTCAGCCCCATCTCCTCAAGCAATATCCGGAAATCATCAAAATAGTCATGTATCCCGCAGGTGTAGCAGAAGGTTCCGCTGAACTCGATCTCGAATGACCGCTTACCAATGGAGACTAGTCTCGCATTGGCTTCTGGAGACCGGTATCTGTTGTACTCGTTGATCTGATTGCCTAGGATGTGCTTCAAGCCCAGTCCCCCATAAGAATGTGTCCGCGGCGGTCCTAAAAAACGTTGACACCAAGATTGGGGTGAGGAGGTACACATAGGAATCCCTTGAACTATAGCACATTGCGAATATTTGTTCGGACATAAGCCTATCTCGGACCTACATAATGGCACGTTTGGACTCCGGGTTACACTGCGGGTTAGCCATTCCAATTTCCCAAGCTCTTGCTACCTTATGCAAGGGAGTCCCTACAACCTGAATCCGGTTGTAGTCTGATTCACCCAAACCCCTTTCTGCCGCCCGCTTCAGATACGATATGTCGAAAGGGTTCAGTCCACCTATCTTCGTGGCAATACAATCAAGTGCCAGAGGGTCCCTACTGGCAAGTATCGTGTTGAGTTCTAGAGGCTTCTCCTGACCATCTAGAGGCTTGTTCCCACAGCAAGCTAATATGCCGTCCATCACTGTCAGGGACGGCTTTATCACCGTATTGAGATCCACTATGCCCTCGGCAAAGTCCATATGAACCTTCTTCTTCTCACCCCCGGGGGCAAACCATTGATTATGATGAGGAAGGTAGAATCTTCCTTCAGGCGCCCAGAACTCGCAAGATAGCTCGATGGGAAATTCCAAAGAAAGAATTCGCGAGTATTCTCCCTTTCCAGGAACGGCGCCTAAGAGGTTCTTGACAGACAGGCTTGCCCAACGCTTATACAACTTAAGCTTGGGCACGTTTATCAGAACGTTGCCCTCAAGAATGATGTTCGGAACGTCCAGCACTTGGAAAGCCTTGCCGTCGGGAACATTCACCATTGTAGTCTGGCTTTCATTTAGGTCTATGATCTTAATGTCATATTTTCGCGCGAGCTCTGAGTATCCACACCTCTCAAACGCCATCTTGGTGTCAGCGCCGCCTGAGCCTTCGGCGATAGTCACATCTGACGGGTCCAGGCTTCTGCACAATTCTACGATAGCTTGGACAACCCGTGGATCTGTCGTTAACCCCGTATCAGAAGGTAGAGCCATAACCAGGTTCGGTTTGATAATCACCTTATCATGGGGATGTACGAAGTTCTCAATTCCGCCAATGAGACTAATCGCCTTTTGAACCGCGAGTCCAACGTTCGCGTTCTGTACAACGGACACAACCGCCAATGTCTCGCACCATCGACAAATATCTGTATCCACTTTATAATCGTTGGGAGTTCGATCTCGGTCTGGGATAACGCTTTAATTGCAGCCTTTGTAAGAGATAGCCTTCAGTACCACAGTGTCTGATGGACCAGTAGGGAGCAACCTAGTGAGGAATTATGGAAAGGAAAGCCATAGTCAACATATCGGCTGCAGTTATCACCGCCGTCATATCAGCCATAATCCTCTATCAGACGCTCTTTGTAGGCAGCCTTCTGGCGGAAGCTGGGCTTTTCGGCATCTTCTTGGCGTCTATGTTCAGCCATTTGACAGTTGTTGGCAGAGATCTCTTCGCGCCAGCTTTCGTGAACCTGACAAAATCGCTCCCTCCGCTTCTTCTCGGCTTTTCGGCGGGCACTGGCGCAGCAATAGGCGAGGTGACCACATACTACTGGGGCGTTGGCATTAGAGAAGCCTTCCAAAGTAACCAGAAAAACAGCGCCATCTCCAGGTGGATCGAAAAATACGGCTTCCTGGCACTATTGCTGGTTTCGGCATCTCCATTACCTGACACTCCGATTGCGCTCCTAGCCGGATCTGCTCGTTATCCTCTTGGAAAATTCCTGATTATCCAGCTGATTGGCAAGAACGTTTTCTACTCCTTTGCAGCGGCTGTGGGTGGTGCCGTCTTCGCGCAGTTGACCGGCTTCATTGACGAACTTGTCCTTTCCGGGCTCGTCGTGGCCGCTTCCGTCATACTCTGCATAGTCGCCTCATGGAGCAAGGGCAGAGAAAAAGTCCTTCAGCTTCTGAGAAAGGTCCTGCCATGACTCCTACGTCTTGGGCTCAAGCGCCATAATATTTATGGCTGTGTTCAGCTATTCTTGTTGAACGGACCTTGGCCATGGCGAACTGCTTTGGTGTTGACTATATTTAACACGCTTGGCAGGCGGAAGGAAGAGTTTGTTCCACTGCACGACAAAGAGGTTCGCGTGTATGTCTGCGGTCCGACAGTGTACGACTACATTCACATAGGGAACGCGAGGGCCTTCATAGTCGCTGATGTTGTACGCCGCTACCTCGAGTATAAAGGATTCATGGTCAAGCTGGTCAGCAACATAACCGACATTGACGACAAAATGATAAAGCGAGCCAAAGAAACCCGGCTAAGTGTCCAAGAGCTCGGGGAAGCCTACAGTGACGCCTACTTTGAGGACATCGCCAAGCTGAACATAAAGAAGCCCGATATCAACCCTCGTGCAACGCAGCACATTCCCGAGATAGTCAAAGCGGTCGAAGTATTAGTCAGAAAGAGATGTGCCTATCAAGCTGACGGGGACGTATACTTCGACGTTTCCAGGTTTGACGGCTACGGCAAACTTTCAGGGAACAAGGCTGAGGCCTTGAAGATGGGTTCGAGGATAGAGGTCAACCCGAAGAAGAGGAACCCAGCCGACTTCGCCCTGTGGAAGAAACAGAGAAAAGGCGAGCCGGGCTGGCACAGTCCTTGGGGCATTGGGAGACCTGGCTGGCACATCGAATGCTCAACCATGGCCGCCAAGTATCTCGGCGAAACCTTTGACATTCACATGGGTGGCAAGGACCTGATTTTTCCCCATCATGAGAACGAGATTGCTCAGGCCGAGGCCTCCACTGGGAAGCCGTTCGCGAGATATTGGCTCCATAATGAGTGGTTGACGGTTGAGGGGAACAAGATGTCGAAGTCGCTGGGCAACTTTGTGACCGTTCGAGACGCTTTGAAGATGTGTACGCCTCAAGTGCTCCGGTTCTTCCTGATCTCTGCACACTACCGAAGCCCAATTGACTTCAGCAAGGAAAACCTGAAGGTTGCGGAGACGAACCTCGAAAGACTGCTCAACGCTCTGAGGAGGTTTGAAACGCTTGGAGAGAGGGAAGACCGCACTGCAGAGGACACGCCGCTATTGTCCGTTGTGGAAGAAGAGAGACGGAGGTTTGAGGAGGCGATGGACGACGATTTCAACACGCCTCTGGCAATCTCCATCATCTTCAACATCGCCAAAGCGGTGAACAGCTATGCTGAGAATAAGAGAGAGATAGCAGTCTCGACGAAGAAGGAAGTCTCAGGGACTTTGAGACGGCTTCTAGATGTGCTCGGCGTGGAGATTAGAACTGAGGAACTGGGAGTTGACGAGATAGGGCAGGAGAAGGAGCTTATGGATTTGATCATCGACTTGAGGCGGGAGATGAGGGAGAGAAAGGACTGGAAGGCAACTGACCGGATAAGGCAGAGGCTCCAGAAGCTCGGATTCATAATTGAAGACACGCCCGAAGGAACAGTATGGAAAAGACGGACTTAGATCAGAACCATCTTAACAGATGCCGCCGCGCGCAGGTCTCCTGATTTATCTGACAATGGAAATCCTTTGTCCAGACAATAGCGTAGAGGTTCTCCTCTGATTCTGTTACCATGGGAAATGCTAGCTTGCACCAAGATCTAGGCTTTGGCTTCTGCGAAGATGGGTCTCGGATGTTTGTGGGGCGCCGGGGAATAGGTTCACGTCTCGGGCCAAGTTCTAGGTCTTGGCAAGAGCAAAAAAACAGAAGTCTTTTCACTAAGCCTTATTCATGTAGGAAGTCTTCTGCAATCAGATGCAAGAAATCGCAAAGCCGGCGTGCCTACTTCGGCCTTACTTGACTATTGCTTTAGATACCTCTTTCCGGATGATAGGATGAATCAAGGCGATCCTTTATTTCGCCTGTAACCGCATCTCCGACGCAGCCAAACCATCCGCCTGTGCTTTGAGGACAATCTTACCAGCCTGCCCAGTGCTGCGGACGACAGCGATTAAGCGCCCCTGGAACGCCTTGCGCTGGCTGCCTACATACAATTCCTCGGAAATCGGGTTCGCCGTGCCTAC
>CAYRBK010000047.1:0-12112 GCA_964422605.1 uncultured Candidatus Bathyarchaeia archaeon
ATCAAAGTAGTCTACGAAGAGCTGACCCGTTTCCTAGGTGAAAAGCCCGTTCCCTTAGGGGTTAGGCCAGGCGAGAGAAACGTCTTCATGCTTGTTGGCATTCAAGGCTCAGGCAAAACGACTACAGCAGCGAAGCTTGCCAGATACCTCCAGAAACGGGGGTTCAAGACTTCGCTCGTCTGCACGGACACTTTCAGAGCCGGAGCCTTTGCCCAGCTTAAGCAACTGGCAGACCAGATTAACGTTCCAATCTATGGCAACGAAAAAGATAGGGGGCCTATCAAAATAGCTAGGGACGGGCTTGCTAAATTTGAGACCTACGAGGTCGTGATTGTTGACACCGCCGGCAGACATAAGGACGAGGAAAGTCTGATAAAGGAGATGAAAAGCCTTGAGGCAGCCATCAAGCCCGACGAGGTTATCATGGTCATCGACGGAACAATCGGTCAACAGGCAGCCGTCCAAGCGGAAGCCTTCCATAAAGCCACACCGATAGGCTCGATAATCGTGGCGAAACTGGACGGTTCAGCCAGAGGAGGAGGAGCCCTCTCAGCTGTTGTGGCTACAGGGGCACCCATAAAATTTATCGGCACTGGCGAAAAGACCGATGCAATAGAAGTCTTCGATCCGCCCAGATTCGTCGGCAGGCTTCTCGGCATGGGAGACCTTCAAAGCCTCATCGAGAAGGTTCGCGAAGCAGAGATCCAAGTGCCTGAAAAGAAGGCTAAAGCCATTCTGAGCGGAAAGTTCACCTTGGCTGACGTGTACGAGCAGTTTGAAGCCGTGCAGAGCATGGGACCGTTCAACCGGATATTGAAGATGCTTCCGGGATTCGGCTACGAGATTCCTCAAGACAAGTTGGACGTCGCTGAGGATCAGGTGAAGAAATGGCGGGTCATAATACAGTCGATGACGCCCGAGGAAAAGGAGGACCCAAAGATTCTGAACGCTTCTAGGATTAGACGGATTGCTAGAGGCTCAGGTACAACTGAGAAGGACGTGAAAACCCTTCTTCAGCAATACTCCATGATGAGGAAAATGATGAAGACCTTGAGAAGGAAGAAACTCCCGTTCTTTGGCAAGAAGCCCCCCTTCTAGTGCGCTGGAGGAAAGCTCATCTTCATTCATGTAGGCAATTCCTGCCTGCAGTTACCCGCGCCCTCTTGACTCAGTAAAGCCACGGTTGGCATCATCCTTTTCTGTCATCCGACACCATTGTCGCCTGAGAATCAGCAATTCTTAAAAAGCAGTGCAGAGATGGTTAACGGCAACGTAGAAGGGGATTCGAATTGAAGGCTGAGAGGGACAAGCAAGCCAACTCCGCGTTCAGAAATATTTTCGCTTTGGGGTTCGTCAGCTTTTTCACGGATATCTCAAGCGAAATGGTCTTCAGCCTTCTGCCAACCTTCATCCTCGGACTTCCCGGTTCCAGCGAGGCCGTGCTAGGCGTGATCGAAGGTATTGCCGAAGCTCTGAGCTATGGTTTGAGAGCCGTTTCGGGGCTCTTCTCAGACAAGTTCAGGAAAAGAAAAATGATGGTCTTGATTGGTTACGCCTTCTCGAACGTTGTCAAGCCCCTATTCGCCGTGGCCCAAACAGCCATCGATGCCTTCATAATTCGCGTTGCTGACAGGGTTGGAAAGGCGGTTCGAACTGCACCTCGGGACGCTCTTCTCAGCGAATCGGTCTCGGAGAAACACAGGGGCGCAGCCTTCGGTCTGCATAGAACCCTCGACCAGGCGGGCGCAATAATAGGACCCGCTATCGCTTCTTTCTCGTTGCTTTTTCTAGGCTTGACCATGCGAGACGTTTTCTGGATTTCTTTTGTGCCTGGCTTGGCTGCACTTCTGATCCTACTCCTTCTGGTTCAGGAGCGAGTCGGCAAGCCTTCGGGCGAGTTCAAGCTACTGAGCGGAATGCGAGAAGTTCTGAAAGAAAGATTTCCTCTGCTCCTCGTGGTTGTAGGCATCTTCTCTCTGGGAGCCTTCAATTTCTCCTTTGTGCTTCTCTATGCAAAGGAAGCTGGAGCTTTGGAGGGTTACATTCCACTGTTCTATGCGGCGATCAACGTGGCCCACACTGCTATCGCAATCCCAGTTGGCGTCCTTTCAGACAAGATAGGAAAAGAGAAGGCCCTCATCATGGGTTACATTGCCTTCCTTGCTACAGCGGCGCTTCTGCTCCTCTCGCCTAAAGGGGTCTTCCATGCGCTGTTGGTTACAATATCATTCGGCATCTATGTGGGCATTGTTGAAACCATCCAGCGAGCCTTAGTGCCGGGATACGCGGAGAGTGCCCTGAGAGGAACGGCGTACGGTCTCTACTATCTTGTCGTTGGCTCGTGTTTCCTTGTCGCAAACACCGTAGTCGGCACCTTGTGGTACCTCTTCGGCTCCTCAGCAGCAGCCACATACAGCCTCACAACATCGTCTATCGCGGTCTTGGGGATGCTGCTATTCCTCAAGCTCCCGAAGAAGGAGACCGTCCACTAAGAGGCACTCAACTCTGCCTAACTCAATCTAACTAGATCTCTTCGATCCCGTTCTGAACAGCCCATTTCGAGATGAACTTCCAGTGAGCCCCGTATCTTCGATCCATCAGGAAGAAGTGGCACCAATCGTCCCTGTGTCGTATGCCTCTCCCCATTGCCTGGTTCGCAGCCCTGAAGGCGTCCATAAGGTACCAGAGCTCTCCTAGGCGAGGTCTCTTCTTGTTAAGGTAGCTGATCTGAGCTCGCACCAGAGGATCGCGGTAGTCAGCGTAAGGCAGGCCAACGTTGAAGATTCCCCTCGCCTCCTCGTAGGGAAAATTGGAACCCTCAGCATTTCGACCCCTAAAGACCGCGAAGAGAATGGCACCCTCACTGCTCCTTGCAGCCTTCCTATACTGGTCTACAATTCCGGCATTTTCTGAAGCTCGCACGCCTTCTATGAAGATCATCTTTCCGCCCATAAAGAAAGGCTTACCCTTCTTCGTGATGAAGCCGTTTTTCCGCCAAGCAGTTAGGGCTTCCATCATGAGTCTCCTTTGCGGGAAGAAGATCAGTGCACCATTCGGCACTCTTTTCATCAGTCTGGAGATTCGTTCGCCGTAGAGCCTCAGCATCTCAGTGTTCCTTTCTTGGAATCTCGTCGTGACCGACGTGTCCACAAAGGTGCGTACATTCTCAGGCTTCGCTATGGCTGAATAGGTTCGAATCTCAGCCTTAGGCAGGCCCAGGACTTCAGTGAATAGATGCAGAGGCGAGAGTGTGCCGGACATGATAAGCGCCCCGTGTGCCTCTTCTATGACGGGTTTTATGGCCAGGCTTGGATCCAGACAACGATACTCAATGAGGTTCATGCCTAATGAAGACCTGCGGTAGATAGCTACGTAGCTTTCGGTTTTGCTTGAACTAACCAAGGACAGAAAGCTAAGGACACCGTTCAGGTAGCAGACCGGAACCTCTCCACGGGAGACTTTGAATTCTCGTACCTCGTCAACCATAGATGCGAATGAGTCGGGAAATGAAGCAAGATCTTCACCCAGTAGGTGCTTAAGGTCTCGAACCAGCTCAGAGCCAGGTTTAACGACGGCCTCCTCTGAAACGTTCTCCCTAAGGTATTCAGCCAAGTCATTCACGAAGCTTGGTGGGTGGCCAAGAAGCTGAAGTTCCCTTTCAGCGCTTTCTAGGCTTCTCTCCGAAAGCGTGTCGCTCAGAACTTCCTGACCGATCTTATCAGCGTTGTGAGCCTCGTCGAAGACCAGAACCTTGCCCTCCAACTCTAGGCTTACTGTAGCCCTTATTTTCTCGTTGAAAATGTACTGGTAAGGCGCCACAACCACTGTACAGTTTTCAGCAGCCTTCCTGGAAAGGAAGTATGGACAGAGACCCTTGGCCTTACCGAACCGAAGCAGCCTTCTCGTAGAGAGAACCAATGGAAGCGACGAAATCGAGTTGGGCTTGGTCCTGTAATGGCACCTCCGCCTCTGTCTCAGAACCCTGCAGGCCTCTGCAGCCTCAACTGGAGGCAGTCGTTTACATGCATCGTTGAGGCATAGGTTCTGCCTGCTCGCCATGGCAACGGCTGAGAAGCCTGTTCCAGCCTTTCCGTTTATGCGCTCAATCTCGTGCAGCACTTGGCGGACCTGTTCGTGGGTTCTTGTCGCATACAGGATTTTTCGGCCCATGGGCAGAAGGCTGGAAAGGGTGCATATGGTCTTGCCGAAGCCGTTGCAGGCCTCTGCCACGAGTATGCCTCCTTTGCCCAGAACCGTTACTATGTCCTTCATGAATCCCAGCTGTTCAGGATAGGGACTGTAGGGGAATAGCCTAGGAGTACCAGTCGTCACTTCCATCCCGGGAGGGATTGCTTCACGCCTACGCGTCTCGTTTGACTTCAGGAGAACTTTTCCCTCCTGCATCAAGGTATCGCCAGGTTGCCGTGGAATCAATCCCCTACACAGACCCTTCTGCTAGATGTGCCTTGCGGCAACTGAAGTTTTACGGTTCAGCTTTCTTAAGATTTGCCATATGCCTCTTTCTTTCCACAAACTTTTTATAAGCGCATGGTTTCTGAAAGCCAATAAAACATTCGTTGAACCGAGGGATTTGAGCTGAGCAAAGTTTACTTCCTGAAGGCTTTGAGACCTCGGTATGATGAGTCTGAAAGCCTAGTGACGAAGCTTCCAGGGCTCCTTGAAAAGGCGGGCATAAAGGACATCATTGCCAAGAAAGACCTGGTCGCGATAAAGATGCATATCGGTGTCATCGGCGGCTACAGAACCATCAGGACCCCGTTCGTCAGAAACGTTGTCGATGCTATCAGAAATCTAGGCGGACAGCCCTTCCTGACTGATACTTGGGGGTTCGGACATTTGGAGGCGGCCTTCTATAATGGATACAGCCACGCCACCTGTAACGCTCCCGTTCTGCCATCAAACGGCATTAAAGAGAACGACTATCGAACCGTCAAGCTGCAAGATGGGTTCCACCTGGAAAAGGTCAAAGTTGCTGGAAACATATATGACGCGGATGTCCTCATCAACTTCGCCCACGGGAAGGGACATGGGTCATGCGGCTACGGCGGGCTGATAAAGAACCTGGCCTTGGGCGGAACAACAGGTGACATCAGGCATCAGGAACATGAACTTGAGAAGACTGCTGAAGGGGTCAGGGACTTCCAAGAGGGTATGGTGGATGTGGTCAAGGCTGTTCTGTCCAACAAGAAGGGCAAGGCGTTGCACATTGCGTGGCTCTTCGATATTGTTGAGCATTGTGACTGTGCCCCCTTTGGGATGGTTCCTTTCGTTCCTGACATAGGCATACTCGCCTCACAGGATATTGTGGCCACGGAGAAAGCCAGCTTGGATCTGATAGATAAGGCGCCTCCCGTGCCCTGGTCAGTGGCAGACAGGTTCAAGCTGAAGGCTGGAGACAACAAGTTCCTTAAGATCCATGGCAAAGATCCATACCTACAGGTGCACGCAGCCGAGAAAGCTGGACTGGGCACAACTGAGTATGAGCTAATCGAACTATGAAAAATGCTTAAGAGAGCAATGGCATATCCCACGCTTAGGGATCATCTTTGCAGGCATTAGTTCTTTGCTTAGACATCAGCGATAGCACGGCCTATGGCGAACCGGCGAAACTGAATCAAGCAATCGGCTCAATCCACAAAGTCCTTCAGGAACTAAGCCCAGACGTGCCGACAGCTTTAGTCACGTTCGATGTGGCAGCTGAAATACTGTTGGATCTGAAACCGCTGCAGCAAGAGGAAATAAGAGATGCTCTCACTCGGACGGTTTCCCGGGGAGTCACCTGCATCGCGGCTGGATTAGCCGAGGCAATCAACATGATCGAGAAGACGGGACGAGAGGGCGAGGTTCTTCTCCTAACTGACGGCAGAGCTAACCTGTCTCAGAATCGGATGGGAGGGTTCGAAGGCAGCCTAGACCTTGAAGCCGAGTTACTGGCGATCACAAGGGAAGCCTCAGGGAAAGGCATAGCCATCAATGTGGTTGCTGTCGGCGAAGACGCTTTCACTCATACGCTGTCAGCCATATCTAGAGATGGAAAGGGAGGTTACTGGCTTGCAGACGACTTCCAAGGGTTCACTGCCGGATCGCCGCCAAGTCTGAAGGTTCTCAGGTCAGTAGGGTTGAGGGTTCATGGAGCTCCTGCCGAATTGCCCTCGGCTCAGCCGACGTGGACAAAGGAGTCCCAGTTCATGCATGTCGCCGTCGTTTCCCAGAGCCTCTATGAAGCCTACCAGACCCATCATAGAGCATTTCTAGTCAACCCGGGCAACGGGAGAGAAGCCAGAACAGCTCTCATCTCCATCGAGTCTCAGGTACTCGCCGGCTACAGGGAGCGAAGACCTAGAACGGCTGAGAGCGTGAGAGCCGAGGAAGCCTTGTTGCTTGATAGAAGCTACCGTGGCTTTCTGGCCTTAGACGAGGATGCCATAGTCAGGCTGACAGTCTACTGAATATGACTCTAGACATTTGGGTGGAAGACCAAGGCTAGTGCGCCGTAGAGGACAGCGTCAATCCCCAGAGGCGTGATTTCGATCTCGGGCACACGGTTTCTAGCGTGGTCGCCCACGTGTCGCCGTAAAGGTTCGATGACCATACTTGCATTGTTCAGGGCTATGGCGCCTCCAACCGTTATCAGCGAAGGATCGTAGGCATCGACCACGCAAGCGAACCCGATGGCGTTGAGGACCCCGATCTTCTCAATGATCTCTTGGGAAAGCTTGTCGCCGGCCTTCGCAGCGTCGAAAAGTGTCTTGGCCGTCACCTTGCCTAGGTCGGCTTCAGATGCCTTCATCAGAAGGCTACGCCTTACTTCGGCTGGTCTCTTATCCTCAAGAAGGAGTCTAACATAGTTGGGTATTCCGTTTCCGGAACAGTACGCTTCCCAATGGCCTCTTTTGCCGCAGCCGCACATGAGCCGTCCTTCACAGTCTATTGTGAAGTGGCCGACCTCATGAGCGTTCCCGTCTTTCCCAACCAACAGGTGCCCGTTGACGTATATGCCCCCTCCTATTCCTGTGCTGAGGGTTACGTAGACTAGGTTTTCATGATCCTTGCCAGCGCCGAAGGTTCTTTCTCCCAGAACAGCCGCTCCGCAGTCATTCAAGAGGTATATTGGCAAATCAAATGTCCTCTCCAAAGGTTCAACTAGAGGCACAAAATCGAAGGGTATGTTTGTAGGCTTCATCAAACCGCCTCTCTTCAGATCAAGCGGGCCCGCGGAGCCTATGCCTATCCCCCTGATCCGGCCTGCTCTCGTTTCTCGTGCCCGTAATGAGCGAATCATCTCTATTATCTGGTTGCCAACTCCTTCAGGGCCCTTCGTCTTCTCTGTCTCTTCCGAGAGCCTAGCTAGTATGCGGCCATCTGTGTCTCCCAATGCAATCCTAATGTTCGTGCCGCCCACATCCACACCTATGCCTAATTCCTTGACCATCTCCAGATAACCTCGGCTTCAGACTATCTAAACAGATATTCCAGAAAATATGGTTTTTCTTAGGGGTCCTATTCTCATTTTGGTAACCAAAGACTGGTTAGTATCCAGCCGAGTCTAGTCCCAGGTCCAGACATCGAGGCAAGGGTTGGAGAAGTTAGGAACTGAGCTAGACCGTGATTACAGAGGGCACAAATCTTAAAAGGGATTTGGGCAGAACTAGCTCACAAGCATAAAGAATAGTTGTGGTGGTTCTTTTGGAGTGTAGAGGTTTTGTTGACGCAAGTTCGCCTATAGGAAACTTGGACAGAAGGTGTTACGGACAATTCATTGAGCACCTAGGCGAGTGCATCTACGGCGGAGTCTGGGTGGGCAAAGACTCGAAAATCCCCAACATCAAAGGCTTCCGTAAGGATGTACTGGAAGCCGTCAAGGAACTGAAGCCGCCAGTAGTTAGGTGGCCTGGAGGGAATTTCTCTTCTGGGTACCATTGGCTCGACGGCGTTGGACCCGCAGGTCGACGTCCGAAGCGTTTCGACTTGGCTTGGGGGGCTGAGGAGCCGAACACTTTTGGAACCGACGAGTTCTTGGAGTGGTGCAGGCTGGTCGGCACCGAGCCTTTCATAGTCGTGAATGCTGGGAACGGCAGTCCTGAGGAAGCTGCTCAATGGGTTGAGTACTGCAACTCTGCTCGAGACACCTACTATGCCTCTCTTAGGCGAGCGAACGGGAGGGTCGAACCGTACGGAGTCAAACTTTGGGGGATTGGGAACGAGCTTTACGGGAGATGGCAGGTTGGGTTCTGTGTTAGTGGGGAAGAGTGCGCAAGGAGAACCGTCGAATTTGCGAATGAAATGCGTATGGTTGACCCAGACATCAAACTGGTGGCGGTCGGCTGCGAAGACCCAGAGTGGAACCTCGAGATGGTCAGGAACGCCGGCGAATATTTCGACTACCTATCCGTCCACATCTATATTGGGGGTGAAAAACCCTACAGGGAGCTGGCAGCCGTCCCCGTGGATATAGAGCAGAGGCTAAGAGATGTCTACGGTCTCGTTGAAGCCGCGAGGCGCAGATATGGCATCAAGAGAGAGATAAAACTAGCCTTCGACGAGTGGAACATCTGGTATCCCCAAGCCAAAGCTCCCCTGCATGAACAAGTCACAGGTGTGCGAGACGCCGTCTTCACCGGACTGGTTCTAAATGCACTTCACAGGCTCTGCAGGATCGTGCCCATAGGAGGCTTCGCGCAGACAATCAATGTCCTGCCCCTGATCGTCGCCACCAAGGATGGACGGCTGGTCTTGACGCCGCAGTACTTGGTCTTCAAAATGTACGAAGCCAACACGGGTAACCTTGTGCTTAGGACAGCTATGGATTCGCCTTCGTACATGTCTCAGGAACAGAGTGAGTACGTTCCTTTTGTTGATCTTAGTGCCACTTTCACAGAGCAAAATGACACTATCTACCTGCATGCTGTGAACCGAGATGAAAACGAAGCAGCCGACTTCAGAGTAGCCTTCAGAGGGTTCAAGGCTAGGAAGGCATCGCAGCTCTACGTTGCAGGCGAGTCCATCGAAGAAAAGAACACTCTCGACGAACCCAATAAAGTCAGAATAGAGGAAGCCCGTGCCAAGATCGAGAAAGGCGAGGTTCTTGCTTCACTCAGTCCTCACTCGGTTAATATCATAAAGGTTTCAGCATAGCCAGAACACGATAGGGAGAGAGGTAAATGATAAGGTTGGGTCTGTTGGGTTCGGGATTTGTGGCTACGTTCTACATGACGGGTCTGAGAGACGTGCCAGACCAAGAGGTTTCCATAGTCTACTCCAGAGTTGAGGAGCACGCGAAATCTTTTGCCCAGAAATGGGGGATTCGCAAGTGGACCACGGACATGACGGAGGCAATAGAGAACCCTGAAGTTGACCTAGTAGTGATTGCTCTCCCAAACTTCCTCCATAAGGAAGCCGCAATCCTAGCCTGCAAATCCGGCAAGAACGTGGTCTGCACCAAGCCCCTAGCCCGAAACCACCAAGAGGCGAAAGAAATGCTGGATGCGGCTAGAAAGGCAGGGATGCTCCACGGTTACGCTGAGACCGAGGTCTTCAGCCCAGCGGTCATGAAAGCAAGAGATGTGATCGAAAGGGGAGGCATCGGCGATGTCTTCTGGGTCAGGTCTCGTGAAGCCCACTTTGGACCCCACGCGAACTGGTTCTGGGACCCCTCTCTCTCTGGTGGAGGAGCCCTTCTCGACATGGGTTGCCACTGTGTCGCCGCTTCCAGATACTTCATCGGCAAAGACGTCAAGGCTGTAGAAGCCCTAGCTTGGGCAGAGACTCTGTTTCATCCCGTCAAGTGTGAAGACAATGCTGTGCTTCTGGTCAGGTTTGAGGGGAAGCAGCTGGGACAAGCCGAGGTCAGCTGGTCTTCTCGAGGCGGACTTGACTTGAGAAACGAGGTCTACGGCACCAAAGGCGTCATCTTCACCGACATCACGCGAGGTACGCCCATAACCGTCTTCACGTTAGAGAGCACCGGCTATGTGGTGGAGAAGGCTGAGATGGACAAGGGCTGGGTCATCCCCTGCGTGGACGAGGCACGAGTGTACGGATACCACGAGGAGATGCGCCATTTCGTCGAATGTGTGAGGAAAGGCGAAATGCCGAGAGAGAACTTTGAAGACGGCTACATCTCCAACGTCATACTCGATGCCGGATACAAGTCCATGCAGACCAAAAAATGGGAGAGAATCACTCACTAAATTCCAGACCCCCGGTATTTTTCTGGGCTTGGTGCCCTATCTGATGAGGGTGCGCCTAGGTCACGGGGTACCGTCCGGACTCGCGGAGTGCTTCGTACATTGCTAAGACGTTTTCCACTGGGATTTTCGGCTGGACATTATGTATTGTGTTAAAGACGAAGCCTCCCCTTGGTGCGAAGATTCGGATCCGTTCTCGAACCTCTTTCCTGACTTGTCCCGGCGTACCGAAGGGCAAAGTCTGCTGGGTGTCCACTCCGCCGCCCCAGAAGGTTGCTTTCTCGCCATATTTCTTTTTGAGGTTTCGAGGGTCCATGTTTGCTGCTGAAGTTTGCACCGGATTGAGGATGTCGAATCCGGCTTCAATGAACTCGTTGATAAGCGGTTCCACCGAGCCGCATGAGTGGATGAACGTCTTCCAAGATGTGCTTTCGTGTATCCATTCGTTGACGCGCTTGTGGAAAGGCTTGTACAGCTTTCGATAGGTTGCGTTTGACATGATGGGGGATTTCTGCGTTCCGAAATCTGTCCCGGTAACAAACGCAGCAGTCACTCGGTTGCCGACAGCTTTTCGTATCTTCTCTAAGTTCCCCAAGGCTATCTCGCATTGGAGTTCAAACACCTCAAGAACGTATTCTGGGCGCCTAATGTGGCACATGTACCACTCTTTGACTCCTCTGATGCCCTTGGGATGTTTGAGCTGCAGTCCTGGAACGAGGGCGATGTCCCCGAAACTTGTCCCGCCCAAGTTGGCAAGTATCGCTTTGTCTGTTTGGGTGTAAAGCCGTTCAGACTCAACTCGAAGAATCTCCAACTCCTGGCCAGAGATGGGACCGAACTCTTCTATATTGTCCTTGACGTTTAGGTTTTGCCAGTCGATCGGCGGCTGCCGGTCAACCGCGTCAAAGTAGTAGCCTCCCTTCGGCATTCTGGCGCACGCCTGAGCCGATGTGTCGCCTTGCGGATACATTAGGATATTGCCCTGCGCATCGGGTTGTGTGTTGAACTTGTTGGGCACCAGCACGGGAGTCCCATCAGAGAGCCTCCAAGGCTTCCAGTCCTCATTTCTGAACCCGAACATCGTCGTTCCGCTGTTCAAACCAACAACATCAACCCCCAATGCCTCCAGCAAGTCTGGAGCTATTTCTCCAAGCATCTGGTATGGCTCTACAACCTTGACAGGCGTTTCCGGAGGGTCTAGCTTCAGAGCCTGCCTAAGAGCATACACTGTGCTCACATGCATTCCAGTTGTTGGGCTTCCGCCGAGGTCGAGTGGAACACGATCAGGTTCTTGATGGTCCAACTCGAGAGCAACACGCTCCCTGGATTTCATCACTCACAACCTCCTTCCGATTTGCTGTAATCTTTGCCATTTATAGGTGAGACAGGTGCCATCGGTCTACTTCTTCCAGTAGTTGTCGTTGCGTAGGTGCTTCCTTACATGTTCGTGATTAGGCAAGCATTTTGTATCTGTCAAAGTCAACCCTATTCCTAACTTCTCTACCTGCAAAGAAGTCTTCCAGTGCTTGAAGCGTCATCTCGCCTATCTTCTTGGCGCCGTGAAATCCGTGTCCCGCAACGTGAGGGGTAACTATCACGTTCTCAAGCTTTCTTAGAGGAGAGTCTTTGGGCAGCGGCTCCGGGTCTGTCACGTCAAGTGCCACAAGAATCCTCCCTCTCTCGCACTCCGTGATGAGCGCCTCCTGATCCATGACTTTGCCGCGCGAAGTGTTAACCAGAACCGCGCCGTCGCGAAGCATTCTGAGGTGACGTCCATCGATCATGTGGCGGGTTTCTTCAGTCAGAGGAGCGTGTATGCTCACAAAATCCGACTGCCTGAACAGCTCCTCAAGGCTTGTCTTTTCAACGTTAAGCTGGTCAGCATCCTCGTCGGACAGGTAGGG
>CAYRBK010000048.1:0-11839 GCA_964422605.1 uncultured Candidatus Bathyarchaeia archaeon
GAGATCCAGTGGCTCTTCGGAGCCTCAGGGGTTCAAATCCCTTCCCCGGCGCCAAGACGATATTAGGACACCTAGGCGAGGTTCAGAGTAGTAGCTCAGAAGAGATGACATACATCGTCGAGATCTGAGATTTTCTGTGATATGAGATAGGTGTGAATCGGGTTCTAAGGCTTCAGGGTGTCTAGGGACTTCCTCATCTCGCCAATTCAGCACGGTAGCCCGAAACAGATAAGCATATTCGTTTGAGTTGTCCAGTTTTCCTGTTTAGGGTTCGTTTGAGAATGTTTGAGGGAAGATTCGGGGTAGTTTGTTGTCTTTCCAGATCAGCAAAGAGAGTTTCCTGATTAAGCCTTGGAAGATGCGATCATTGAAGAGCTCGAGCAACGCAACAGTGGTGTATGATCAAGAGAACTCAGCTAGCTCCGTTTCTTTAAGAAATTCTCCGCTTCTTTTCTCAGAGTTATTCTTGGACTACTAAGATGTCTTTCGACAAAAGAGATTACTTTTTCGTTTTGCTTGACATAGTCAGAAAACAAGTTGAAGGATTTGATAGCTTTTTCAGCAATAACCTTCTTGCATTCCTCTGTTAAATGAGGAGTTGTAGAGATGCTCTCAACCTTCAAGAGTTCATTAGTTATCTTCGGAATCAGACTAGGTTTTGCCAATGCAATCTTGCCGGAGTTGCCAACAACATTTGCCACAGTAACCATATATTCATCGTTCAGAAAGCTGTAATATCTGTCAAAAATCGCATCGAACTTCCTATTTTTGTCAACCTTGGTCAGATTCGCAATAATAGCCAAGATATTCCACGTGATGATTCTATACTTACTATCTAGAAGATCTATGAATGAATCCATGTATGGGTACAATCTTTCCGGATACTCTTCGCTCAAATCCAATAATACCTTGGCACAACCGTATCTTATTGCTGCTTTTGATGAGAAAACGCCGTCGAGTACTGTGGGGACTAAATCACAGTTCTGTCTAACCTTCCGTAGAAGTTCCTCTCTGGTCATTGATCTGGCTAACAATCCCTGCAATAGTCTACTTTCCATGAGGATTTCACTTTTCCTCATTGAATAATTGATTGCATATCGCTGAATGACAATAAATATGCATTGGTATCTCGGGAAAGACGAGAACCCTCATCAGCGTCTATGGAATATGAGAATTCAGGAATTCGAACCAGACTTTGGACCTATTCTCCAGCGCCACCACATATACCCGGTATCGTAGGCCTCTACCATCTGAACCATAGTCTTTCTCTTAAGATCGCCGAATTTCCAACAAGTCCTCACAATGTTATATCATGAGCAGCTCTGCGGGTTTCAGCTGTTTGGTAACTGGATCCACTTGGTAACCTAAAGCCTCTAGAGCCGTAGCGCCAAGAACAGATGTATCTTTGCTTTCACCAAAGACCGTAGGCGCCATAGCAAGGTTGCCACCGTATTCAAAGACGAGACCCCCAACATCACGCTTCACAACAGCTCCCTCATAGACCCTCAACTTCCTGCGTTCGATCGGTCTTAAGCCTATTTTCTCAAGAATAGCACGAGGAATAGATGAGAAAACAGCCCCAGTGTCCACGAGAAGTTCAATTTCATCGGATTGAGCCAGATCTGCTGGATTGTGGAGACGAACTTTGACGTATGTGAAGCCCAATGTTTCATTCCCTTGTGAAAATTGGGAGGAACATTCTAATAACTATGCTGGTTCAGAGAGGGATCGCGCACATCTCGAGGGAGACGGCATCTGTTGGTGAAAGAGAGGAATTGAAGGGTTCGAATTGACAAATGTGGGCGAAAAGTTCTCAATCTTCCGGGAGCTCTCTCAATCATAGCCTGCACCGTGCTAACATGCGATCAGTGTCAGTTGCGGCTGCCGCTTCAATTTTGCGGTATACAGGCATAGGGTGAAAGCTTAAATCCACGGTGAAGCCAATAGATTCCAGCATGGTCAAATTCGGTGTTCATCTGTTCCTGTGGTCGGAGCGGTTCGACGAATCGGCATTGCCCCTGATCCGCAAAGCTAAGAGAATGGGGTTCGACGGCGTCGAGATCCCGTTGATTGAACTCGAAGCCGTTAACATAGAGAAAACCAAGAAGGAGCTCAAAAGGCACGGCATGCAGGCCCTAGGGTCAGTAGGCATGCCCTTGGACAAAGACATCACAAGCAACGACGAGGCGACGAGAAGGCGGGGCGTAGAGTACCTGAAACGATGCGTCGAGGTCACGTCGGAGCTAGGCGGCGATGCTGTGAACGGAGTGATATATACTGCTTGGGGCAAGATTTCTGGCAGAAGCAGAACCGAAGAGGAGTGGCGCTACAGCGTCGGAGCGCTAAAAGAAGTCTGTCGGTACGCGAAGAGTTACGGCGTATCGCTAGGCGTGGAACCTGTCAACCGTTTTGAGACGTACTTCCTGAACACCGCGACCGACGCTGTGAAGCTCGTCAAGGATGTGAACGAGCCTAACGCAAAGGTTCACCTAGACACCTTCCACATGAACATAGAGGAGAAAAACTTCTATCAGCCGATAAAGGATGTCGGCAAGTTGCTATGGCACATGCACTGCTGTGAGAATGACCGTGGTGTACCCGGCTCAGGGCATGTAGATTGGGAAGGCGTGTTTGAGGCTTTGTCTGAAGTAGGTTATGATAGATGGCTTATGATTGAGTCCTTTACGCCTGAGATGGAGAAGCTAGCCGCTTCCACTGCAATCTGGCGGAAGGTAGCTCCAAGCGCGGACGCCATAGCCTCAGAAGGGCTCAAATTCCTCAAAGACTTGGCCAGAAAACACCTTGAATGATGACCTACCAAGAGTCTGGGTTTTCTTCTAGCAAGTCATAACTACAATGGACCAGCAAGTACACACAATCCCTTTGCATTACGTGGACAAGTTCCTTAAGATTGCCCGAAGAGCAATTGGTTCTCGACTCGCCGAGGAAAGCTTCCGGTGTCCGAAACCCGGAAAGGCTTATGACGGCATCGAGTGTTTTGAGCCATGAGTTTCCAGAGTCAGAATGCCAGCATTGACTCCAGCAAAGGAAATATTGTAGAATGCGTGTATTACCCGTGTCTTTGAGGAGGCAGTTGGGAATGTCTGGCAATAGAATGCTCGCGGTTCTAGCCGTGATATGCGTTGTCTCTGTCATCTTTTCAACCGTTAGCCTTGTTCTTATCCTCAACACTATACGGGTACAAGAAGCACAGCTGAGACAACTTCAAGGCGAAATTGGCGAAACAAGAGGCAGAATCAACGAGGTTGAGTTGGCATTATCCAACCTGACAAATAGATTAGGCAACATTAACCAGAGTTTCATTGACCTTTCGAGGCTGGAAGAGACTATTGGACACCTCCTCAACCAAACACCAGCCAATGTCTACGAGTCCGTCTACAGGTCTGTTGTGGTCATAAGGACGCCGCTGGGTCAGGGGTCAGGATTTTTCTACAACGAGTCCACCTTGATCTTGACCAATTGGCATGTGGTAGAAAGCGAGACTGACATCGAGGTTGAATTCTACAACGGTTCAAGAACGAGAGCGTCACTGGTGGGTACGGATGCATACGCCGATGTTGCCATAATAAGGGTCACCTCTGCTCCGCCGGGGGCTAGGCCACTCAGCTTGGTTGACTCTTCAGAACTCTATATTGGGCAGCAGGTTGTGGCAGTCGGCAACCCTCTCGGTCTCACTGGAAGCCTATCTTCGGGCTACATCAGCCAGACAAACAAGCTGATCGATCTCGAACCCATAGTCGTGCCTGTGCTGCAGCTGGACATTACGATTGCTCCTGGCAGCTCCGGAGGGCCGCTCTTGGATCTTTCCGGGAATGTTGTGGGCATAACGAACGCTGGCACTGCCTATGGCTTCAACTTCGCTGTCCCTTCTAACATTATAAAGCGCGTAGCCCAGTCGCTGATAGAAGTGGGAGAACACAGGCATCCGCTGGTGGGTTTTCGTGGTGTTGAGTTGACCCCGGAGACGATAAGAGATCTGAATATTCTGAACTTGGACGCTTTTCAGAGTGGACTTCTCATCTGGGAAGTGATTCCTGACTCTCCGGCAGCTGAGGTGGGGCTGACAGGGGTCGAGGAGACGGAAGACCAAAGCGGTAGAACTGCTTATGTTGCTCACGACATCATACTGGCGGTCGATGACCGTCTCGTGCGCACCTTTGCAGACTGGTCCGCCTACATCGAGGAACACGTATCACCTGGTCAAACTATAGCCCTAAGGCTCTGGAGATCAGGCGAAATAAGCTCAGTCGAGATAACGACAACGTTCCGCCAACCCTACCAAGGGTAGTCCTTCAGCATCTGGTCCTTCACAGTATCACCTCCCGCGTACCCATTCTCTCATCTAGCATGAGCCTCGTACACGATGACGCTATTGAAGGTCGGCGATTCCGTTCGCTGTAAAACGCATAAATGCCGCGTGGGTCTTTATCTTGTCTGGCGAGAGATGGAATCAGTACAGCAGCGTATGTCTGTAAGGAAGTCTGCCTCCCTAATGGCTGTTGGCCTACTGGCTTTCTTGGCCTATCTATACTTCTTTGTCGGGTTCAACGAGATCACGGAGATTCTCCGCCGGGTTAACCCTCTCGAGTACTTTCTGTACTATTCACTGACCATAGCTGCAATAGTGCTCAGTGTGCTTTTCTATGCTGTGGCGTGGCATGAATTGCTGAAAGTCCTCTCGATAAGGATAAGTCTCAGGAAATCCTTTCTTTACTCTTGGCTTGGCAACTTTGTCGACTTGGTTGTTCCGCTGGAGACGATGAGCGGCGAGGTTACCAGAGCATACCTGGTCTACAATGACGTGAAAGATCATTTCGGGAAGACTGTTGCCTCTCTTGTATGCCACCGAATAGTATCAATCATCACAACCCTTAGCATGTTGATCCTCAGTTCCCTGTACCTTATTATCAATTACCCGGTTGAGCCTAAGGTGCTATACCTGCTTGTAGCTGTTACGGCCGGCACTGCAGTCACAATCATAGCGCTATTCTATCTTTCAGTGAGGGAGTCAGCTGCGCAGAGACTGGTCAACTTTCTCGTCAGACTAGTCGCTAGGGTGACTGGGCGCCGTCTGAGCTTCGCTAGCCTGAGAGAAAGAGCTGAACGTACGTTGTCAGCCTTTCACCAAGGTTTCAAGACCTTTCGGGAAAATCCTAGGAATCTGGTGAAACCGTTGATCTATAGTTATGTTTCCTGGTTCCTGCACTTGTCCATATACTTTCTGGTCTTCTACGCTTTGGGCTTCAGAGAAGTCACGGGCTATGTCTCCCAGATGGTAGTCGTCTTCTCAATAAGTCTAGCCGTGCAGACGATTCCAATCGGTTTTCCGGTCGGCCTCGTGGAGATTGTCATGACAAGCTTGTATGTCTTGTTCGGGATCAGCCCTGCTATCAGTGGCGTGGCAACGTCGCTGATAAGGGCTGTGACCTTCTGGTTCCAGATTCTTGTCGGCTACGCAATCTTCCAGTGGATAGGTCTGAAGCAACTCGCTTACAGAAACGCCACGCAGGAGGAAAAAGGCACTTGTAGCGGAGCCTCCCAATAAAAAGGCTTTTCTGCTGTTGATGTATATTTTGTGGGTGTGGGGAAGATATGTCGCGTTCCTCTCTCATGGATCTCACCGTGGAGTACTTCACGCGAAGAGGCTACGAAGTTAGTAAGGACGAGGGCCGAGAAGAGTTCGGAGAGTCTCCACGGTTCGACTTGGTTGTGAGCAAACGTAAGGAGATCCATCCCGTAAGAGTCAGAGACTGGAACAGGACAGTGGGGGTCAACATCGTCATAAACCTAGATCAGGCCTGCAAGGGCGCGCGCTTCTCAAGCCCAATCTTAGTAGCCGAAAAGTTCAGCGAACATGCAAAGGCGTATGCCACCCGCAGAGGGATCATGTTAGTCACAAAATCGGAGATGGTACGGAGTCTAAGGTGAGCTAGAGCTCCTTCAGATATTCATCCAGTTTTCCTTGACCCTCGAGTTTTCCCAGCCAGTCGACAACTCCCAGTCTGCACTCCTTAGTTCCATGCAGGACTTGGAGAACCTCTTCTACGACATCTTCAGCTCTTCTGGCAGTAACATCAATCTCGCATACCTTGCTCGTGCCAAGTCTCTTAACTGCGTCGTACAAGCATACGTCTAGGATTTCAGCCGCCAGATTTTCGCGAACCTTCTCTTCTCTGTAGCTGCGTTCCCTGAGAATCCGTCTCAAATCTTCAGGATCACGTCTCAACACAAAAGCCAAGCGCACATCTTCGGGAGAAGCTACATCTATGGCATAGTGGCCTTCGATCACCACTTCTTCAGCGGACTGGGCAATTATCTCTTTCACTCTTTCCGATACCTTCTCAAGATCCGCAACAAAGGTGTCCCTTTTCCTATCAAGACCCGTGTGTAGCCCTTCTCGCTTCACGAGGTCCCCAAGCGAGATCAGCCTTGCCTTGATTCTGGATGCCAGCAGTTCTGAGATGACGGTTTTGCCGACGCCAGGTGTCCCTGTGACCAATATTGTCCGCAAGATTCTCTTCTCACCCCTCGTTGGCGGTCAGGGAAGTCGTCCATGTCAGCCTAAGTCTTGACTCTTGTCTCTTCCTTTATGGATCTGAGTACTACGGCTGTTTCAGTGCTCATGATACCTTCGATCAATCCTATCTGGTCGATTATCTTCGCGAGCCTTTCGCGGTCTTCGATGCGAATCTTCGCTATGGCATAGTAGGTTCCTGTAACGTCGTAGACCTCGTAGACATCGTCCATGCCAGCCAGAGTGTTAAGAACGGTCTGAAGCCTCTTCGGGTTCGCGTTTATGAGGACAAAGGCGGTGAGGCTCTTGCCCAACAGCTCAGGTGAGACGAGCGCCGTGAACCTTCTTATAACCCCCCTTTCGAGAAGTTTCTTCACCCGTATGAACACTGTTGCTTCACTTACTCCTACCTTCTGGGCGATCTTCCTGAAAGCTGTCCTCGCGTCATCTTGCAGGATCTTCAGGATAGTTCTGTCCACGTCGTCGACGTTCGGCGTCATTCTGAGAACACCTCTCCTAACAGAACGTTAATCATCTCCGGTATATAAGATGCACTGAGTAAGGAAAGGACAACTTCTGCGACCAATTAGTGATGAATCTTCATTCTGCCGAAAGATTTATAAGAAAATCCTCACCTTCCTTTAAGAGCAATGCAAGGAGGCGCAAATCTTCCAGTCGAAATGTCCCGAATGCGACGCAGACCTGGAAATACCGAGCGACGTAATCTGCGGCGAAATCATCAGCTGCCCAGACTGCGGAATGGACTACGAGGTGATGTTGACAGATGAAGGCGAGGTCGAGCTCAAGCCTGCCGAGATCGAAGGAGAAGATTGGGGCGAATAGGAATAGATGAACAGAATAGGTCTGGTATATGACAGGATTCGATGGGATGAGAAAGCGTTAGCGAGGGCTGCAGCAAAAGCCGGGCTAGACCTGAAGATGGTTGACCCAAAAAACCTCTGCATTGATGCCCTTGAAGAACCAGAGATTCTGAAAGAAGAGTTCGGCGAAACGGTCATACAAAGATGCATCAGCTACTTCAGAGGTCTACATGTGACAGCTGTTCTCGAAAACTCTGGTCTACTAGTGATCAACCCGTTCCACGTCTCGCTGGTCTGCGGCAACAAGCTCTTCACCACTCTGGCTCTGTGCAAGGCGGGCGTGCCTGTCCCAAAGACCCTTGTTGCTTTCAACGAAGAGGGCGTGGCAAAAGCTTTAGAGAAGCTGAGTTACCCTGCTGTCATCAAGCCTGTTGTGGGAAGTTGGGGAAGACTCATAGCTCTTGTTCGCGACAAAGAGTCAGCCCAAGCAATCATCGAGTCCAGAGAGCAGATGAGCAACGCCCTGCTTCAGATATACTATGTCCAAGAGTACGTTCAGAGACCGCCTCGGGACATCAGGGTTCTTGTGATCGGAGAAGAAGTTGCAGCCGCGTCCTACAGATACTCGCCCAAGGACGATTGGAGGACAAACGTCGCGAGGGGAGGAACAAGTGAACCTTGCCAAGTAACAGACGAACTTGAAGGTATCGCCCTCAAAGCAGCGGAAGCCGTAGGCGGCGGTGTCCTGGCTGTTGACTGCATGGAGTCGCCTCGAGGCATCTTGGTGCACGAGGTTAACGGCACCGTTGAGTTTAGAGGGTTATGCTCTGCAACTAAGGTGGATATTCCGGGCAAGATCATCGACTACGTGGTGAAGGTGACGAAGGGGTGAAGGTCGGGGTCTACGGGGCTTCGGGATATGTGGGCGGCGAACTTCTCCGTCTGCTCCTGAGGCATCCACAAGTGGAAGTGGCGTTCGCTACATCGAACAAATATGCTGGCGAGTTCATCCACAGAGTCCATCCAAACTTGAGAGGTCAGACTAGACTCAGATTCGCCATGTCAAACCCTTCAAAAGCTGTGGATGAGTGTGGTCTTCTCTTTATTTCAACCCCTCATGGGGTTTCGTCGACCATCATGCCCCAGATTCTGGAAGCAGGCGTGAAAGTGGTAGATGCGAGCGCAGATTTTAGGCTCAAGGACTCCGGAGACTATCCGAAATGGTACGGCTGGAACCACAGGAATCCGGAATTGCTGGAGAAGGCGGTCTACGGGCTCCCGGAGCTTCACCGCAACGACATCAAAAAGGCTCAGCTCGTAGCCTGCCCAGGATGCATGGCAGCAGCAGCCATACTAGCCCTAGCACCCATCGTCAAGTCTGGAAAGGTTGAGAAGAACAGGATTGTTGCAGATTTCAAGGTTGGATCTTCCGGTGCAGGCGCGAAACCCTCCCTTTCTTCCCATCACTCGGAGCATTTCAGCGTTGTCAGGCCATACAAGCCCGTTGGGCACCGTCACACAGCTGAGATAGAGCAGGAGCTGAGCATTCTAGCCGGGGAAAAGATCTCAGTGGCTATGTCGGCGCATGCGGTCAACATGGTGAGAGGAATATTGGCGACTTGCCATGTCTTTCTGACCCAACCGATCTCCCTAACCGAGATTTGGCGCCTATACAGGGGCTTTTATGGCGAGGAGCCTTTTGTCAGACTTGTTCGGGACATGAAGGGGGTTTTCAGGTATCCAGACCCAAAGATTGTCGTTGGATCGAACTACTGCGACATAGGCTTCGAGATTGATGAGAATGTAAACCGAGTTGTGCTTCTTTCGGCGCTTGACAACCTGATGAAGGGCGCCGCGGGTATGGCTGTCCAAGACATGAACATAATGTGTGGTTGGGACGAGAGAGAAGGCTTGTGGGACGCAGGCTTGCATCCCGTGTGAGCGTGGAACTGTATGATTGTTCTGAAGATAGGCGGCGACATCTTCGAGAAAGGTCTCGGACCCAATCTTCGCGACGACATCAAGAAAGTCCTCGAACGCGAGAAACTGGTTATTGTTCACGGTGGCGGAGACGAAGTAACCCAGATAGCTGAGAAGCTCGGGAAAAAACAGGTTTTTGTGACTTCGCCGGGTGGAATCAGAAGCCGCTACACGGATGAGGAGACGGTTGAGATTTATGCGATGGTTATGGCAGGCAAGATAAATAAATCCGTCGTAAGATGGCTTCAGACCCAGGGGATTCCGGCTGTGGGGTTATCTGGGGTCGATGCGGCTCTACTCATGGCTGAACGCAAGAAACGCCTTCTCATAATCGATGATCGGAACAGAAAACGCATAATCGAAGGAGGCTTCACCGGAAAACTCAACAGTGTCAACACCGCCTTTCTCAAGCTCCTTCTGGAAAACGGCTATGTCCCCGTTGTGGCTCCAATAGCCTTAGGAGAAGAGAAGGAGCTCCTGAACGTCGATGCCGATCGGGCAGCAGGCCAGATAGCCGGAGCCCTCAAGGTTGGCGCTCTGGTCTTCCTAACTGATGTGGAAGGGGTCCTTGTAAAAGGCGAATGTGTCAAGAAGCTGATTCTGAGGGACGCAGAGAGACTTCTGCCCAAGATTGGCGCGGGAATGGATAAGAAGGTTCTCGCCTCCATCGAAGCCTTGAGGGCGGGCGCCAAGGAAGCCATAATATCTTCTGGGTTCGTCGAAGAACCCCTAAGCAACGCTTTGAACCACAAGAACGGCACAGTGATCACAGTTGGATGAAGACAAGATCAAGACCCTTGAGGATTCCTACCTCGCCAAGGTCTATCAAAAGTTTCCGATAAGCCTAATAAGGGGCAAAGGCGCGGTTCTTTACGACGCAGATGGAAAGGCATACATCGACTGCATGGGCGGGTATGGCGTCAGCCTCGTTGGTCACTGCCACCCAAAGGTTGTCAAAGCCATCAAAGACCAATGTGAAAGACTGATCACCTGTCACGGGTCCTTCTACAACGACGCGCGGGCGGAACTCCTTGAGAACCTCATCAAAATTTCACCTAAAGGCTTGAGCCGGGTCTTTCTCTGTAACAGTGGAGCCGAGTCGGTGGAATGCGCCTTGAAGGCAGCCGTGAAGTACACCGGGAAAACTGAGATAGTAGGCATGGTAAGGGGGTTCCACGGGAAGACCATGGGAGCCCTGTCAGCGACTTGGAACCCGAAGTACCGAGATGCCTTCCAGTCAATGGTCCATTCTAACTTCCGTTTCGTCCCATTTGGGAAGACAGAGAAGGTCGAAGAAGCCATGACTGAGAAGACGGCTGCAGTCATAGTCGAACCGATTCAGGGAGAAGGCGGCGTGCATGTGGCTCCCGACGGTTTTCTCGACGGTCTGCGGGACCTCTGCGACGAACGGGGCATCCTGCTGATCTTTGATGAGGTTCAAACTGGCTTCGGACGTACAGGACGAATGTGGGCATGTGAGCATTGGGATGTGACGCCTGATATAATGTGTGTTTCCAAGGCTATGGGCGGAGGCGTTCCAATTGGCGCGACAATTGCGAAGGAGGAGATAATGGGCTCGTTGGAGGTGGGGGAGCATTCAAGCACCTTCGGCGGAAATCCTCTTGCTTGCGCAGCCGCCAACGCCACAATCGACGTGATTCTTGAGGAAAACCTGGCTGAAAGAGCTAGGGTTCTAGGGGCACGTTTCAAGAGTGTTCTACAAGAACTCGTGGAAGATTCCCGCATCCTTCGAGAGGTTCGTGGCTTAGGCTTGATGCTGGGGCTTGAGTCCAGAATCCTCATATCAGATATCCTCATGAAAGCCTTAGAGAAGGGTCTGATCCTTCTTTACTCTGGTAAGAACGTGATCCGCTTTCTTCCCCCGCTTGTGATAGAGATGGAGCAGCTTGAGAGGGCAGCGGAAATTCTGAGGGAAATCATCGACGAAGAGGAAACCAAAGTTCTGGGAAGGTAATGTGTCTAGGTTTTTCCCGACGACAAGCTAGAGGGTGAAACGGAGGATGGACGAGAAAGCGTCAATAGAACTTCTGAAAGACATGGTCGAGATCTATAGTCCAAGTGACAGGGAAGAGGCGCTTGCGGATTTTCTGAGGGAAACACTGGAAGCTCTAGGCTTCAGGAATGTTTGGACAGGCAAAGCTGGCAACGTTTACGGCGAGGTCGGATCCGGACGCCCAACAGTTCTTCTCTGTGGGCACATGGACACAGTTCCCGGACGGATACCTGTGAAAATCGAGGAGAACCGGCTTCACGGAAGAGGAGCCGTTGACGCGAAGGCGTCGCTTGCTGCCATGATCTCTGCAGCTTCCAGCCTTAGGCATGAAACAGGAAAAGGCAGAGTCATAGTTGCCGGTGTCGTCGAAGAAGAGAAGACCTCCAGAGGAATCCGCCAACTGATAGGCGGGGATCTAGGAGTTGACTATGCAGTCTTCGGCGAACCGAGCGGCGTCCAGAACATAGCCTTCGCCTACAAGGGCAAGCT
>CAYRBK010000049.1:0-3315 GCA_964422605.1 uncultured Candidatus Bathyarchaeia archaeon
GTGTTCAAACCGTTACAGCACGGAATAAGCCTAAGTGAGCCTGTGCCCTGACCTGTCTCTTGGAACTCGAAGGGATAAAGCCTGCAGACAGAGGGACGCAGGTCATAGATGCTGCACTCGTAACGGTTGTTCCTACTGTCGAACCTGAGAAAGACGCACGAGCCATCCTCTCTATGGCGTAGAACCATTCCTTTGTCTGCTGCCTGCCAAGTCTTTTCTCCTTGTGTCTGATTGAGAAGACTTGTGGGTCCGTAGCCTGCTTTCCTGAGCCGTCCTATGTCCTTTTCAGTGACCCTCGGTCCACCCAGCTTGCAGCAGAAGACGGCGCATCGTCTGCACTTGAAATGGATATTCGTCTCAAGTAAGACTATGTCAAGTAGTTCTCGCGTCGATGGGTTCCAAACAATCTTAGCTATCTCTTCGGTCATCATCAACACCAGACCTGTCAGGAAAGTGGTCTGTCTTTCGTCTGATCAGCCGACTACTGTTCTCGAATGCTTCCCGTTATAAATTAAGTGTTGCGAGGTAGGTTTCTTCGTCTACGGGTTTGACTTCGAAGCCCTTCTTGTGGCATATGTGAGTCATCCTCATGTTCTCGGCTTGGATCTCGCCGAAGATCCTCTTAAGTCCCATGTCTTTGGCTATCTTGATGATGCACTCGAACATCTCTGTGCCTAGGCCTCTGTTCTGCCATGGGTCTCCCACGACAACCGCAACTTCGCCGCTCTCACCGTCAGGCTGAACCACCAGCCTAACCGTGCCAATCATCCGCCGCTTGCCCTCCTCAACCAGCTCCGCAACAATAGTCATCTCCCGGTCATAGTCAATGTTGCAGTACCTGGCCAAGGTCTCATGCGAAATCTCCTTAATCACCTGGAAGAACCTGAAGCGCATCGTCTCTTCTGAGAAAGTCTGGAAAAGCTCGACAAGGGACGGCTCATCCTCAGGCCTTATGGGGCGAAGAAGAACCTCGCAAGAGTCTCTCAGTCTGCAGCCTGCTACGTACTTTGCAGGATAGGGCTTTATGACAAGATGCTCGTATCGTTGAGTCTTAGCAGATGCTTTCTCCGGGTCTATCACTATGCGAGCATCCAGAGCTACCACTTCCTTGTCATTGGCCATAACCGGGTCAATGTCGAACTCTGCGATCTGAGGAAAGTCGACTATAAGCTGAGAAAATCTCGAAAGTGTCTCTTCCAGAAGCCGCAAGTTTGCCGGAGGCTTTCCTCTAGAGCCTTCTGAGAGAATCTTGTAGACCTTAGTCTGCTCGATCATTCTCCTTGCCAGAGTCTGGTTGAGCGGCGGAAACCCTATGGAGACATCGCTGAAGAGTTCACCACTGACCCCTCCCATCCCAAAGGCTATCACCGAGCCGAACTGCGGATCACTTCTGCACCGCATGATCAACTCATACCCCCCAGAAATCATCGGCTGAACAGTCACGCCGCCCACTTTTGCTGAAGGGAGACACTTTTCAGACCGTCTCAGCAGCTCATCAAAGCATTTTCTGACCTCCTGGTCTGAACTGATATGCTGGATGACACTGCCCATGTCGGTCTTGTCTCGGACTTCAGGCGAGAGAATCTTCAAAACCACAGGATACCCGATCTTGGACGCCATACGGACGGCCTGCTTAGGCGTCTTGACAATGTAAGTCTTCGCCGTCGTGATCCCATAGGCTTCGAGAAACTCCTTTGACTCTGGATCAGTGAGTGTCTCTCTTCGCTCCCTGACCGCCTTTCTGAGCATCTTCACCAAGCGCTCCCGGTTCGTTGAGAGGTCTATCCGCAGCTCTTCCGGCGTCTCATAAAGCAGCTGAAGGTTCCTTGCATACTGGTACATGTGCACGAAAGCTGCGACCGCACGTTCCGGCGTGAGAAACGTTGCGATCCTGTTACTGCGAAGAAGGGCTCTTGCCTCTTGCACATTCTCCTCTCCAAGCCATGAGGTTAGAAGGGGCTTGTCTGTCTGTTTTGACACTTCAATCAGGGTTCTCGCCGTCTCAGTTGGATCAGCAACACCAATCGGAGTATAGACCACAAGGTAGCCATCTATGTTAGGGTCTTTGAAGCATATCTCAAGAACTCTTCTTAACCTTTCGATGGTGGCGTCCTCACATATGTCTATAGGATTCGACCTGCTCCAATAGTAAGGCAACATCCCATCCAAGGCCTGCATCGTCTCTTCGCTTAGCCTTGCGAGTTTGCCTCCCTTGGCTACGAGCGCGTCCGTAGCCATGACCCCCGGTCCGCCGGCATTAGTGATTATGGCCAGGTTCGGCCCTTTAGGAGAGGGCTGCATAGCTAGAATCTCGGAGCAACTGAAAAGGTCAGCAATTTCCTCCACACGGACTATGCCTGCCCTTCCGAAGAAAGCGTTGCAGATAGCGTCTTCGCCTGTGATTGCACCTGTATGAGATGCCGCGGCTTTTGTGCCTTCGGGGGTTTTCCCGGCCTTCACGACGATGATCGGTTTGGTGCCCGCGAACCTTCTGGCAGCACTCATAAACTTCTTTGGGTTCTTCACGGTTTCTATGAAGAGGACTATGCTTCTTGTTTCGGGATCGACTCCGAAATAGTCTATCAAATCCGCGAAGTCGACATCAATCATGCCGCCCACGGAGACAAAGTGGCTGAACCCTACATTGGCCTGAGCCGCCCAGTCCAGAACTGAAGCGCAAAGGGCTCCGCTTTGAGAGATGAAGGCAATGTGGCCAGGTTTGGCTGTCTTCTTCGCGAATGAGGCGTTCAACCCTACGCTTGGACGTATGACGCCGATGCAGTTGGGACCAATGATCCTCAAGCCGTAAGTCCGCCTCAACCTCAGAAGCTCTTCTTCCAGAGCTTCCCCTTCGGAACCCGTCTCTCCGAAGCCTGAGGAAACAATTATGATTCCGGTTACGCCTGACTCGCCGCATTCCTCAACAACTTGCGGGACGATGTGCGCTGGCGTTGCCACGATTGCCAGATCCACTTGCCATGGGATCTTTCTGATGCTTGGATAGGCTGTTATCCCTTGAACGCTTGGGCTGAACGGGTTAACTGGGTAGACAAAGCCTCTGAAGCCTACTCCGATAAGGTTGTTCAGCAAAGTGAAGCCGACCGATCCCTTCCGATTGCTTGCACCGATGACCGCAATCCTTTCCGGGCTGAAAATCTTGTCTAAACCCTCGATCCCCGTAGCCAGCTCTCCTCCATCCGTTGGCCAGAGAACTCTCCCTTGATTCTGATGCTCTGGTCTCGCATCAACTCCTCGACACTAATCTTCTGTCGATTCTTGTTAAAATGGTTTCGGTGAACGGCACAAAGCGTATAA
>CAYRBK010000049.1:3415-11791 GCA_964422605.1 uncultured Candidatus Bathyarchaeia archaeon
CGCTAGCGGGTTAGCCTATCGATCAGTCTGCCTTCCCAGTCATAAAGCTGCACATCTAGCGCCATGCTTCCCCATGAGTGGGTTGCGCAGCTTAAGCACGGGTCGAACGCACGGATCACCGCCTCAACCCTGTTAAGTAAGCCTTCGCTGAGTTGTTTCCCGTCAACATACTTCTTGGCGACCTGAGTTACTGCCCTGTTGTAGGCAATGTTGTTGTTCACGGTTGCGATGATCATGTTGACCCAGGTTATCATGCCTTCCCTGTTGATCTTGTAATGATGGATCAGAGTCCCTCTAGGAGCTTCCGCTACTCCGACGCCTTCGCTTCTGTTAGGGGATGCCTTCGCTTGGACATGGTCTGAGTAAGCCTCAGGGTCTTGGAGAATCTCCTTTGTACGTTCGAGGCAGAAGAGTATCTCCACTAGACGTGCGTAGTGATGGAGGAAGGTGCTCTGTACGATCCCATTCTTGCCGAGTTTCTTGAACTCTCTGAGCTCGTCGTCCGCGAGAGGTGTGCCGCAATGCGAAATTATGTTGAGTCTTGCCAGAGGGCCTACCCTGTAGGCTCCTTTGGGATATCCGAGTGGCTTGTAGTATGGGAACTTCGCGTAGCTCCATGGCTCGACGGCTTCACCTATGAATTCGTAGTACTTTCTGGGATCGAGACGGTCCGCGACGATCCTACCCTTTGGATCGACTATCCTTATCTCCCCGTCATAATGCTCTAGGCCGCCGTCAGGAGTAACCAAACCCATGTAGTAAGTGGGGAAGTTTCCGAAGTTCTCTATCTCTTCCTCCAAGCCCTTCAGCCTGTCTTTGAACATCGCAATAGTCTTGAGCGTGATCTCCAAAGCTTCCGGCAAACCTGAGAGCAGACTCTCAGCCTTATCCTTTGATAGGGGCCACCTAACTCCGCCGGGGACGATCCAGTCGCTTGAATGAATTTTCCTGCCTGCCGAATATTCAATGATCTCTTGGCCGAACTTTCTCAGCCTGATGCCTTCTCTGGCAAGACCGGAGTGGGTTTCCAATAGACCGAAGATGCTTCTTTTGGACGGGTCTGAATCCATCCCTAGAAGCAGATCAGGCGAAGAAAGATGGAAGAAGTTCAAAGCGTGAGACTGAATGATCTGACCCATATGCATGAGGCGACGCAGCAGAACAGCTGGTCTAGGTATAGTTACGGCCAATATTTCGTCACAAGCCTTTGCTGATGCAAGTAGATGGCTAACTGGACATATGCCGCAGGATCTCGAGGTTATGCTCGGCATCTCGTAGAAGGGGCGTCCTTCACAGAACTTCTCGAACCCTCGGAAATCCGTAACTTGGAATCGGGCTTCTTTGACAGATCCTCGTCTCGTTAAGTGAATAGTCACTTTCGCGTGCCCCTCTATGCGGGTGACGGGGCTTATCACAATCTTGCGGCTCTTGTCTGCAATGCCTTTCTTAACCATATTTGGATCTGCCCTCCATCTTGGGAGTCCTCCCGGATAGCAGTTCGGTTAGGACAGAGTTTATGAGATCGGCCGAAGGTGGGCACCCGGGGATGAAATAGTCCACTCTAACCGTCTCGTGTAGTGCGTGCGCTTGGTCTAGAAGTCTCGGAACATACGTTGGAATCTGGGGGTTGACATCCGCGGTTTCAACGTATGCCTTTTGAACGACGGCTTTGTCGCTGTTGCTGAAGGCGTTTCTCAACGCTGTAACGTTTCCCGTGACCGCGCAGTCGCCGAGGGAGACCAGAATCTTCGTACGAGTCCTTGCTTTTCTGAGCAGGTCTAGCTGCTCCTCGTTTCCCACTGCCCCTTCGATGAGGGTTATGTCAACATTCTCGGGGAAGTCCTTGATGTCAACGAAGGGACTGTAGACAAGTTCAACGTTCTTGGCGAGGTCTATGAGACGTTCATCTTGGTCAAGGAAGGACATGTGGCATCCTGAACATCCGCTCAGCCAGATTGTTGCCAGCCTTGCCTTCTTTCCGGTTCCCATCATCGACGCCTCCTCTCAACAACGAATTTTGGCAGATCCGGCTCCTTTGTCTCCGAGAGCGGTTTCGCCTCGATGTATATGGCGCCGACTGGGCAGACGGCCGCGCATTTGGTGCACGAGGTGCAGGAATAGGAGAAACCCCAAGGCTCGTCGAGGTCAATTATGACTTGAGAGTCTTTCCCTCGCATCTTCAAGTCAAGCGTATGGACGCCCTCAACCTCGTCGCAGACCCTTATGCATCGCGTACAGAGTATACATCTGTTCCGGTCAAGCACTAAACGTTCGTGAGAAGAATCGATCTCGAACCTAGTCCATTCGCGCGCGATATGGACGTGATCCACACCGAACCTGTTGGCTAGGTCTTGGAGCTCGCAGGCGCCGTTGGCTACGCAGACTGAGCATATGTGGGTCCTCTCGGCAAGGAAGGTCTCTAAGAGCATCTTGCGGTACTCTGTCAGCTTCGAGGAGTCGGTTGTGACCTCCATACCGTTGGTCACGGGAGTCGTGCATGAAGGAAAGAGTCTCGGCGACCCTTTCACCTCCACTATGCAGAGGCGGCAACCTCCAAGACTGGACAATCCCTCTAGATAGCAAAGCGTGGGAATGTTGACAGTGTTCCTTTTGGCAACCTCAAGGATTGTCTCTCCCTCTTGGGCGAGGACTTCTTTCCCGTCTATTTTGAGCTTGACAACCCCCCCGTTCATGTTCTGCTCGCCTCTTTCTCGTTTCTGAAGCATTTTCCAGCCGGACAGGTCTTGCCCACGATGTGTGCGAGGTACTCATCCTTGTAGTAGCGTAGCGTTGTTAAGACAGGATTCGGCGCTGTTTGACCGAGACCGCAGAGGCTAGCATCTCTGATAAGATTGCTCATCTCTTCCAGAAAGGCGAGGTCTTCTATTCTGCCTTCTCCTCGGCTGATCTTTTCGAAGACTCCTCTGACCTTGAAGAGACCCGCCCTACAGGGGACGCATTTTCCACAGGACTCATCCACACAGAAATCAATGAAGAACTTCGCAGTGTCAACCATGCAGGACATATCGTCCATAACAACGATGCCTCCTGAACCCATGATTGCCCCGGATTTTGTTAGGGATTCATAATCTATCGGAAGGTTCAACAGATTCTCTGGCAGACAACCTCCTGAAGGACCGCCTACTTGAACTGACTTTAGCTTTCTTCCAGGCGGTACGCCTCCACCTATGTCGTAGACGACTTCCTTCAGTGTCGTGCCCATTGGAACCTCTATGAGCCCTGGGTTATTTACCTTACCCGTGAGTGAGAAGCACTTGGTTCCGGCGCATCCGAGGGAGCCAGTTTTCGAGAACCACGCTCCGCCGTTCAATATTATTGGCGGGATATTTGCCAGAGTCTCAACGTTCTGTATGAGGGTCGGCTTCCCCCACAGGCCTGAGGTGGCAGGATAGGGCGGACGTGGCCGCGGCATTGCCCTACGGCCCTCTATTGATGCGAGTATGGCTGTTTCTTCCCCCGCTACGAAGGCTCCTGCACCCAACCTCAACTCAACATCGAACCGAACGGAAGATTCCAGGACGTTCTCTCCGAGGAGGCCGAACTTCCGCGCCTGCTCTATAGCTTTTCTGAGGGTCTGGATGGCAAGCGGGTACTCTGCCCTTATGTATATGTAACCAGTCTCCGCCTTTAACGCATAGGCGGCTATGAGCATGCCTTCAATTATCGCGTGAGGATCGGCTTCGGCAAGTGCGCGGTTTGCAAAGACACCTGGGTCTCCTTCGTCAAGGTTGGCAACTATATACTTCGGAGCTCCGGGCGCTTTTGCGACGAAACTCCACTTGTGGCCCGTGGGGAACCCGGCGCCTCCGCGACCCCTCAAGCCGCTGGCTGATACCTCATCTATCACCTCTTTAGGGCTCATCTTTGTCAGACATTTGACCAGCGCTGAGTAGCCGCCGGCAGATATGTGGTCCTCAATCCTGAAGGGGTCTATTCTTCCTGCGTTTCTGAGAACGAGTTTGAACTGTTTCCTAAAGAAACCCTCGCTCCTGTACATCAGATCCTTCAAGGGGGCGCCTTCAACCACATGGCCTTTCACTATTTCCCGGGCTTTCTCAGGCGTCACGTTCTCGTACAGGTAGTCTCCAGGCTCCACAAACACAACGGGACCTACTGAGCAGGTTCCCAGACAGCCTGTTCTAGATACTTGGCAACCCGCCTCGACGCCAAACTCTTTGACAGCATCCTGAAACGCCTTTAGCACCTTCAATGCGCCAAGAGGCAAGCAGCCGGTGGAACAGCAGACGTTTATTCTATGCCTATAGGATCTCCGTGCCTCCCTTTCCTTCTCGGCTATCTTGATTATGTCTTCAGGCTTCAACTCCAGATTCACCTGAGCAACGCTCTTACCATCCCTGTTGCCGTCTCTTTCGTTGCTTTGGCGATGTGCTCGTCGTCGACGATCACGTTTGGAGCCATGGCGCATGCGCCTATGCACCGTGTAACGTACAGCGAAAGCCTCCCGTCTGGGCTTGTTTCCCCGCGTTTGAGCTTGAACTCGTTCTCGACGGCGGATATGATTTCTTCGATGCCTCTCACAAAGCATGCTGTGCCTAGACAGAAGGTGACGGTATGCGTTCCAGGCTTCTTTAGCCTGAAGAAATTGTAGAAGGTTGCGACTCCGTAGACGTGGCTGGCTGGAAGATTGAGAGACTTTGCTATGCGCAAGAGCAGATTCTTGTCTAAGTATCCGTAGATTTCCTGGGCGGTGTGGAGTATTTCTAGAAGAGAGTCCTTCCGATGTTGGTGTTGCGTGATGGTTTTCTCGAGCAAAAGGAGACGGCTGTCGTCCTTCAAGAAAGCCTAGGTTCCTCCTACCCTCGAACGCATCATCAGCGGAAGTGGCTTAAGCTTCTATTTAAGAATTGCCTCCACGGATAGGATTCAGCCGTCCATGTTCTCAGTGTATTCCTTCTTCAGCTTCAACTAATTCAGTGTCGGGAAAAATCTTCGCCATGATCTGGGCTGAGGCTGAACCAGGTCTTAATGGAAGAGGCTCATGGATGCTGAACCATTCGGCCTTCTCCAGTTCCTGAGACTTTCCGATGTCGAGGCTGGCTGTCTCGGCTCTGAATCCTATCAGTAGAAGGTTGCGGTCTTTGAGCGCGAACGTCCCTAGAAATTCCGGGATTGAGACAGTCAAGCCTACCTCTTCGCTGACCTCTCGGACCGCTGCTTCTTCAGCTGTTTCTCCGGACTTTATGTGACCAGCAACCATTCCCCAGTAAGAGTGATCCCATCCGACGCTTCTGGTCAGTAGGATTCTGTCGGTGTTTGTGACTGCAACGATGACGGCCGGAGAGGGCTCATCAAAGAACACGTGGTCACATTCGGGGCAGTATTTTTCTTGACTTCCGTCAAGAAGCGTCTTGAGAACGAGCTCTCTACCGCAGAAACGGCAATATCCTAACGCTTTCATCCCGATGCCTCGGACTTCTGTTCAGTCTGGTAAGGGCATAGACGCCCCATGGCTTAACCATTGTCCTTCCCAAGATAAGCGCACTCCGTTCTAGTCTTCGCTTGAGACCGCTGCGTCAGGGGGGTTGGCTTCAACGAGAGAGCGCTGATATTTTGGGAAAGTCTTGGTTTCAAGAAGGAAGGGGTTCACAGAGATGGGTATCACTATAACAACGAATACAGCGACTTTGTCATGATGAGCATTCTGGAAGGCGAACATAGAGCATTGTACGAAACTCACTAGCCAAACCTCTGTTTTCCATAAAGGATATTTCGCTGAAGCTATTATGGAAGTTGAGGTTTGATGCGTTGTCTCTTTCACTGAAGGATGGTTGGGATAGGATTTCTGAGAACTATCAACAGAAAAGCGGAATTCCCACTGATGACGTTTATTGGGGAGATTTCGTGGCTACGGAAAGCCAACTTAAGATTTTAGGCGTTGTTAGGGGAAAGCGAATCCTTGAAATCGGATGCGGCGGAGCTCAAAACTCTATCACGCTTTCGAAGTGGGGAGCTAAAACGTTTGGAGTTGACTTGTCGCGAAAACAAATACAGCATGGTAGGAGACTTATGCGAAAGGAGAATGTAGAAGTGAGTTTGTTAGTCTGCAATATGGAGAAACTTCCTTTCAAAGATGAGAGCTTCGGCATAGTCACGACTGCTATCTCTCTTCACTATGCACCAAATCTGACTGCCGTAGTTACCGAAGCCAGCAGAGTCTTGGCAAATAACGGTTACTTCACTTTCAGCACAGCCCACCCATTCTGTGAGGGCAAACTTGTCAAGCACAGAGGCAAGAGCGCCGTCGCTTTGAGAAACTATTTCAAGAGAAGAATAGTTCGCTGGGTTGACAAGCTTCCGGACGGTTCAAAGGTGAAGATGCACTCTTACTATAGGACTCTGCAAGACTATTTTGATGCTTTGACAGAGAACGGGTTTATTATCGAACGATATGTGGAACTGGAGAGACTTGATGAAAACATGCTGCGCCCGTTGGACAAGGATAAAATAGGAAAGGAGAGAGAAGCCAAGCAACGGTACAAGATAATGGGGGAAGTACCATATTGGATTATCTTCAAGGCCTGCAAAAAGCCATAGTTTTGTAACAAGCGAAGTTGGTTTTGCACTTCACACTCGATGGCAAAATCTCCCGCAAATCCCCTTTTCTCTTTTTTGGAGGCGTGAGAGCCTAGGGCTTTGAGTGAAAATGTCCTTTCTAGGTGGCAGGCTGTCAAGGACAGGCTTGAGGCGGCAAAGCAGGCCATCGACGAGTTTCAAGACCTCGTTAACCAGGTGCGTGAGGAAGCTGCGAAACAGTCTGAAGCCTTGAAGCTGCCGATGGTCCCTGGCGTCGACCAAGAGAGGCTTTTAGAAGTCGCAAACAAAAGAAGATGTACCAACAAGTTACATATTCCAACTAGTTACTTAGCTTCTCAAAAGCGCGAAGCAGATCGGTTCCAATTAAGGATGGTGTTCGGGGAGCGACTATCGGCAGAAGGCGGATCGGAAAATTGCCTGCGCGAGTCACCGTGGCTGACCACTTCGGGCACGATTCTGCCGATTTTGGCGCTGATACACCACTTTAGTTTCCAATCGGGGTTCTCTACGAAGATGGGGAGTGCTTAGTCGAACGGACTGGGTTTGACGACGTTAGAAAGAATCATCAAGAGTATCCCATCATCGAACGATCAGCTGTTGCTTAGTGTGTCTTGACTGAACGATGATCAGATATGTATATAAATCCAATCTCATTCAATTCTGCAAAAAAATGAGGAATGAAAAGATGGACGAGCCTGTTAACCCGTTCCGAGGAGTCAATCTGGGGCTTGGGTCATTACCGCTCCTTTCAAATGCACGCACCCGTTCGCTCTCAGCAGAGAACCCCACGGGAGAGAAAGGTGGTGGAGCTAGATGGGTGCCGGATCCAGACAATCCTGACCTGCCTCACAGTGGAGCTGCTGTTGATCTTGGTAAGGGTTGGAAAGTGCGCCCTTTCCTACGTGTTCCAAAAGGAGACGTTGTTACTCTCGCGGATGTGGATGGACCGGGGATTATACAGCATATCTGGATGGCGACTAGTGCGCCATCTTACCGGCAATGCATCCTTCGCTTCTACTGGGACAGTGAGGATGAGCCATCTATAGAGACGCCATTGTCAGACTTCTTTGGTCTGGGACACGATGTCTATGCTAAACTAAGCTCACTAGCCGTCTCGGTAAATCCCACCAAGGGGATGAACTGTTACTGGCCGATGCCTTTTCGACGGCATTGCCGAGTGACTTTCAAGAACGACGGAGTTGAGGATGTTGATGTCTTGGCCTATCAGATCACGTATGCTGAGACGGACATTCCTGAGAATGCTGGGTACTTTCATGCTCAGTGGCGTCGTTCCACAACGGATCGATCTAGACCTGAACATATCATACTGGATGAAGTTCGAGGATGGGGGCATTATGTAGGCACATTTCTCGCCTGGACTCAGCTTTCAGATGGTTGGTGGGGTGAGGGTGAGATGAAGTTCTTCATCGACGGAGACACAGACTACCCAACAATATGCGGCACCGGCACCGAGGACTACTTTGGTGGAGCTTGGGGCTTCGGAGACACTTACTGCGCCCCCTTCCAAGGATATCACCTCTGGAGCAAGGATCCGGGAAAAATGCCTAAACACAGTCTCTACCGTTGGCACATCATGGACCCAATCAGGTTTAGCCGCGACTTAAGAGTTACAATACAAGCGCTCGGCTGGTGGCCGAACAAAAGGTATCAGCCTCTAGCAGATGACATTGCATCAGTAGCATACTGGTACCAATCAGAGCCCCACACGAAGTTCCCAGAGTTCCCACCCAGAGAAGCCCGTTGGCCAAGATAGAAAGCTAGCGACTGGATTTGCTTTCC
>CAYRBK010000050.1:0-11651 GCA_964422605.1 uncultured Candidatus Bathyarchaeia archaeon
GGGTCTATGTTCATCTCGTCCATGTCGTAGCCGTGGTCTATGTTCACAAGTCCTAAGACCATGCCTGCCAAACCCGCGTAGTCATGGGAGATGTGCGCCCCACAGCTGAGCGGCGTCACAACCATCTTGTGGTTCTTCGTGGCTATTGAGAGCCCTTTGAAGGTGGCGAGGTTGGCATGGGTGCCGGAGACGAGGCGTACGTCTGCCCAGCTGCACTTGAAGAGTTTCTTCATGAGGTCTGTTGCGCAGTCTTCGATCGCACTCATGTATCTCTGGCCCTGGTAGTACCTTTTCTTGACGTGGCCCGCGAGGTCATTTTCGCCTTCAGCATATCTGCTCTCCAAGTCCATTGACAATCTAAGCATCTGTCTGACCGCGGGAGATTTGAGGCCCTCACTTGCTATGAGGTTTATGCATTCTGTGTCACGGTATTGTTCGTGTTTCTCGCTTACTTCTATGAGCTCTAGAGCCAGCTGCGAGAATTCGTCCATTGCTTTTGCCCGCCCTAAACTAATATTCGCATAGAGAGAATGAACGGGTTAATATCCATTGCGCAGCCTCTAATGAGCCCAGAAACATTTAATAATACTGAACCTTGATTCCCTTAGGATTTGGGAGGGAGGATTTTGGGTAGACTTGATGGGAAAACCGTAGCCATAGTTATCGCCAACGAGTTCGAGGACATAGAGCTCCTCTACCCCATTCTGCGTTTGAGCGAAGAAGGTGCAAAGGTAGTTGTTGTACCAATGGAGATAGGCTTACATCCCAGACCGTCAGCCAAGAAACCTGTCTCAGGTCGTTACGGGACACCGGTCCCAATCGAGGTTATGGCTGAGGGAAAAAGGTACGTATGCTCGAAGATTGGGGACTTGGACCCAAAGAAGATTGACTGTCTTCTTTTTCCAGGAGGCTTCTCTCCAGATGCCTTGAGGCTTGATGAGAGGGTTCTGGCACTCACAAAGAAGATGAACAGCCTTGCCAAGTTCATTGCTGCTATATGCCACGGTCCTCAAGTGCTCATATCCGCCAACTTGGCTAAGGGGAGAAGGGTCACATCCTATGTAGCCGTTAGGGATGACCTCATCAACGCGGGAGCAAAGTTCGTAGATGCACCAGCTATTAGAGACGGAAACATAATAACCGGGCGGGTCCCTGATGACCTTCCAGAATTCTGCCAAGAGATAATCAAAGCCCTAAGCGAGAAAAGCGCCTAGTTCAGGCAGGCCTAGACAGGTCCGAAATGTCTCAGACCTTCGAGGATATATTGGACGGCTATGGAAGCTATCAGAAGCGCCATCACTCTTGATATTACAAGCGAACCAGTCTTCCCCAAGAAGCGGTAGATCGGATCGATGAACCTGAGGATGAACCAGACAAGAGCAAATATGACCAACACTGAGACTGTTGTGACGACTATCCCAGAGCTTTGAAGATTCAGGATTGTGGTAGTTATTGCTCCTGGGCCTACGAGCAGAGGGCAACCGATGGGGACAGCGCCCACGCTTTCAGGCGAAGCATCTTCCTCCCTCAATCCTCCCGTGATCAGAAGCCTCACAGCAATAATTAAAAGCAGGATTCCGCCGGCGATCATGAAGCTATAAAGTGTAATCCCAAAGAGGATGAGTATCCACTGCCCGGCAAGTGCGAACGCCAAGAGGAGAAAGAGACCGGTAAGCGTGGCTGTGCGAAAAACTTTTCTCCTTTCAGCCTTCTGCATATTCTCCGTTAGGCTGATGAAGATCGGTATGTTTCCTAAAGGGTCCACAATGATGAAAAGGGAGATTATGCCCTTCAGCAATTCTGGCAGAAACCACGCCAACAAGACTAGGGCGTTTTCAGGCATGGTGCTAACTCTGTCAGACGTCTTATTTGAGGATATAGCCAGCATGGGAAGTCTTGGGATAAGCAAGACTTAAATATCTAATATTCGACATAATATCGTCTCAAAATATATAGAATACGGAATATCGGAGGGAGAGAACTGTCTCAGACATCCGAGTCCAAAGAAATTCGGTCGGTTGAAGAGATCAACGCGAAGATAGAACGCGGCGACGCTGTGGTTCTTACGGCAGAGGAGATGATAAAGCTGGCGGAAAGTAGCGGCGTAGAGGTGGCAGCGAAAGAGGTTGATGTTGTCACTTCCGGAACCTTCGGCGCCATGTGTAGCTCAGGCGCCTTCCTAAACTTTGGGCATGCGGACCCGCCGATCAAGATGACCAAGTGTTGGCTGAACGATGTTCCCCTCTATAAGGGGCTTGCCGCCGTTGACGGATATCTAGGCGTCACAGCTTTAAGCGAGACGCGAGGCTTCGAGTATGGAGGCGGACACGTCATCGAAGACCTTGTCACAGGCAAGGAGATCGAGCTGAAAGCCGAATCCTACGGAACCGACTGCTATCCACGGCGACATGTTGAGACGGTCGTAACAATCGACGATCTGAACCAGGCTGTATTGCTGAACCCTAGGAACTGTTATCAGAGGTATGACGCCGCCACAAACAGCACTGACCGCGTCATCTACACATACATGGGCACCCTACTGCCGAACCATGGGAACATCACCTTCTCAGGCGCGGGTCAGCTGAACCCACTGTGCAAGGACTGGAACTACGAGACCATTGGGATCGGCACAAGAATCTTTCTGGGCGGGGGTATAGGCTATGTTATCGGCGAAGGAACCCAGCACAGTCCGAAGAAGGGCTTCGGTACCCTTATGGTCCGAGGCGACCTTAAGCAGATGAAGAGCCAGTATCTTAGAGGCGGCGTTTTCCATAGGTACGGTGTCACCCTTTACGTAGGCGTCGGCATCCCCATACCCCTAGTCAATGAAAGGGTTGCGTCCACAGCGGCTTTAAGAGACGATGAGACATTTGTAGACATACGTGACTACGGGGTGCCGACGAGACCTGATCTGAGGCCGGTCGTAAAGCATGTCTCCTACAAGGAGCTAAGATCAGGAAAGGTCACAATCGGAGAAAAAGATGTGCCTTCCTCTTCCCTTTCAAGCTACAAGGTGGCCAGAGAGATATCTGAGATATTGAAGAAATGGATTCTAGAAGGTAAGTTCCTCCTCACAAAGCCTGTGGAACCTCTCCCGACGCAGAGAGAATTCAGACCTTTGAAGATAAAGAAGAAGGAACTCAGCGTACGCGATGTCATGAGGACAGAGGTTGTAACAGCGAGGCCTGACGACGACGTAAGGGATATTGCCCGTAAACTTGTCCAAAGGGGTATCGACCATCTGCCCGTAGTGGACGAAGGGAAGAGGTTGATCGGGATCGTGACATCTTGGGATCTGGCACGAGCCATAGCTAACGATAAGCGGAAACTTGCAGGCATCATGACCAAGCGTGTCATAACCGCGCTGGAGAACGAGTCCATCGATGTTGTTGCTAGAAGAATGGCTAAACACAACATCTCAGGAGTGCCAGTCGTCGACGCATCTAGCTCCATAGTAGGTATCATAACAACGGATGACATCTCCAAGAAGTTGATAGAAGGAGGGAGAACCACGGTATGAGGGTAAGGCTCATATACTCCTATCAAGTAGTCGAGAAACCTGTCTTGGCAGAGGTTATATTGAAGACAGGCGTCCCGATCAACATCCTCGAGGCCAAGGTGAACGCCCAAAAAGGCGAACTTGTTGTCTCAATCCCCGCAACTGGCAGAGAACTCGAGAAAATCCTGGCAATGTTCAGACAGGCGGAGGTTGAGATCCAGAAGTTCACGAAGACCCTTCACATAGACCGCGACAGCTGCATATCCTGCGGAGCGTGCATATCGCCCTGCCCAACCAGAGCCTTGAATTTCGGACCGGGGTGGACGCTCGAATTCGACGAAGAGAAATGCGTAGCCTGCAGAACCTGCGTCGACGCCTGCCCAGTCAGGGCTATAACTCTACCTTGATTATGGTGAGACCCGCGGTTGTGGCTAGAGAGCAGCCTCTTCGAGTACAGCTTCGCAGACGGGGAATCTAAGGTCCACCTGAAGAGTGACAGAAAGATGGCTCTCCATGTGGCTATGAGAGAGATTAGACGAAGTAGGCGTGAGCTCATTGAGTACATTCAGAAACATCCAGAGTTTCAGTATGCACTGGAATCGGTGAGAACGCCACGTGGAGCTCCTTATATCGTTCGGGTTATGATCGACGCTTCCACCGCAGCCAGAGTCGGCCCAATGGCTTCTGTCGCCGGCGCCTTGGCAGACCTCGGAATGATAGCTATGCTAAGAAGCGGGGCAAAGACGGCTGTCGTTGAGGATGGTGGCGAAATAGCCGCCTTCACAAACCAGCCTATCATAGTCTCGCTATGGTCAGGTAGCGTTGAGCTTTCAGGCAGAATCGCCTTCCAGATAGTGAGCGAAGACTGCCCTATAGGTATAGCCACAAGTTCAAGCAAGACTGGTCACGCGTTAAGCTTCGGTGAAGCCGACTCAGTCACTGTCGTAGCCTCAAGCGCTTCTCTAGCCGACGCGGCTGCTACTGCGATCTGCAACTCAGTTGTGGGAAGGGATGTTGAGGAGTCCATCCAGCAGGGGCTAAAGAGAGCTGAGACCATAGAAGGCGCTAGAGGCGCCGTCATAATCCGAGAGGGACGAACGGGGCTGTGGGGAATGCTCCCTAAAATCGTCAAGGTGAAATGAGACTTCATTGAAAGATATCGATATATGTTGGTCAGGTTCCTTGTTGAGTTGGGGACTTGAGCGACGTCGTATCTTCTGATCAAAGCGTCAGAGTTGATTAAGAAACGGCCAGAAAGGATATTTTCGACTGAAGAGATTGCTTCTCATCTTAATGTTAGTCCGAAGACCGTCCGATATCGCACAAATGACCTCGCTGACATCGGCTTCATTGAGACTGTCTCTGCCGACGGCAAAGAGTACTACAGAGCTCTACCGGAGTTATTGAAGGCCAACTCTCTTTGGATGAAACCCAAACCAGCTGCAAGCATAAATGGTAACAAGGTTCCTTACAGTAGAAGAATCCCAATCGAACACATAAGAAAATTCTATGATGCGGCCAAAAGACGAGAAAGAAGCGAGGAAGACGAGATTTTCATTAACAAGTTGACTAGAAGACTGCTGAATATAGGAGAACAGACGAGCGTGTACTCCCGGGGAAGTGCAGGAAAATGGCTGAGACTTCTAAACGATCTGCGTGAAGCTACTTCGACCTCAGAGAAGATTGTGGCAATCGACTCAGTGATGAGCTTCATGCATGGCCGAGGCTGGATTGCACCACTGATAGTCAAAGCAAGAAGATTGGACATCCTTGACCTATCAGACTCGATTGCTAAGGATTAGCTCGAACTGAGCATCCGTAAGCTTCCTGCTTCGAAGGGACGCCATTTATGCGAAGGTTGGAAATACAGAATTGAAACTCCCTGTAACACCAGAGAATAGTAGAACAAATGAATATGCACCGACATTCCTAAATGGTTGATGAGAAAAGCTGACAGCAAGATGCTTTGTTCACAATCGCGGAGTCAAATGGCGTTGGATATTTCGGGCGCTTTCGGATAGGAACCCAAGACCTTCACGAAGACTGCTTTGTTTCTCAAGCCTTCTATGGCTTCGGCGCAGCGTTTCTCGCTCCTGTGCCCTTCAAAGTCTAGGTAGAAGTTGTACTCCCACGGTCTCCGCTTTGTCGGTCTAGACTCGATTTTCGTGAGGTTTATGCCTCTTTCTGCGAACTCTCCGAGAACTTGGTAGAGGGCGCCGGGCAGATGCTTCGTTGAGAAGATTACGGATGTTTTGTCGTTGCCAGAGGAGGGTGCATCCGTCTTGGACAGAACGAAGAAGCGTGTAAAATTGTAGGGGTTGTCAGATATGTCCTCAGCCAAGATGTTCATGCCATAGATTTCGGCGGCCCTCTCTCCAGCCACTGCTCCCGCGTCCATTAATTGTTTCTCCTTGATCATCTTGACACTGCCTGCTGTGTCATAGGTTGAGATCAATTCGCAGTTCAGGCTTTCCAAGAAGCCTCTGCACTGGTCCAAGGCTTGGGGATGGGAATAGATGACTTTGATATCGTCGAGGCTGGTTCCGGGGTTCGCTATTAGGCAGTGAGCGATCTTGAGAACGATCTCTCCGCATACCTTGTGGTCATATTTCAGGAAGAGGTCGTAGACTTGGTTGACGCTTCCCTCAATCGAGTTCTCTATGGGGACGACGCCGAACTCTGTCTCGCCATTCTCAACACTTCTGAAGACATCGGAGAACCTTCTGCACGGAACGGGTTGAGACTGAGAACCGAAAAATGAGTAGATGGCGCTTTCGCTGTAGGCTCCCGGCTCTCCCTGGAAAGCAACCTTTGCGTTTGCTTGATCACTTATTGGCAATGACCTTTTGCCTCTAAAGCTCCTGGTGGCATTGGCCTTTCAGCCTAGGCTCATCCCTTTCCGTCTTGTCCCATTAATATTTTTTGGTGGCGGACCAGAGTTCGAGCTACGCTGCATTGCTCATGGGACCAAAGTCGGGACTGGTCGCCGTATTCCGAGAATCGTATTTTTGTAACGAAAAGCTTAAATCCGTATTCTATATGCTTATCTCGGTACAACCGAAGGTGTGGCTATTTGCAGAAGATCCCGGTGGCGATGGCTACTCAGCACGCTGACTCTGCGGCGAAACGTGTAGCCGTGAGAGATGAGGTTGACGAGGCGGTTCTCTGCTTCAGGAAGGATGGCTTCACCTGCGACGAGTATCTTGTGGACTACATGGGCAAACTGACGCCCTACCACCAGATCGGACAGATCGTCAGAAAGATCCGTGAAGAAACCAGTTTCAAACCGGGAGAAGATGTTTTTGTTACGCCGAGGATGGTAAGCTCCTTCGGGGACGAACCCTTCAGGCAGCTGATGACGATAGCGGCCATAACCGAGGGCATCAAGTACTGCCAGGACAACTTCGGCGTGCAGGGGATAACTGAAGTTGTCCAAGCCGCCGTCACAACGACTGAGGAGTTGAGGAATTGTAAGGTAAGGTGCGAAGACCTCCTGAGGCTTGTGGGTAAGCATCTCAAGATGAAGACTGAGGGCATGGAGATCAGGATCATACCGCTTTTCGGCGGGTTGGCTGAACACCTTTCCATGGAACGGGTTCTCTCCCCCTTCATCAAAGAAGTCAGCGTCAAAGGATACACGCGGGTTTTCATCGGCAAATCTGAAGCCGCCCTGCTCTACGGGCATGTAGCTTCCGCCCTCTCCTGCAAAGTAGCAATCGCCGGCTGCGGGAAGGCTGAGGAGAAGCTTGATGTAAAGATACACCCGATTCTTGGCTGCGGCGCTCTGCCCTTTAGGGGGCACATGACTCTGGACAATGCCGACAGCTTCCTGAAGGAGTACCAAGGCGCTCGCACATACACCATTCAGTCTGGTTTGAGGTATGACCATGGAGCCGAGCAGACTAGGGCGTTGATCGAGAAGATGAGAGAGGCTGTCAGCCGTCCGCCCTTGGAATACGAGAAAGATCAACTCAAAGAGATGGAGCGGATGATCTTCATCTGCGCTAGGAATTACCTCCTTGAGCTCTCTGAGATAGCTGAGAAGATCTCGCTCATTGCAGATTACATACCCGACCAGAGGGAAAGGCTTCTGAATGTTGAAGAGGTTGCCTATTACCGGGAGCTCACAAACGTTGAGAGCATTCTTAAGCTGTGCCCAGACAAGGAAGTGAAGAAGAGCATAATGGCCTACGCCTACACAGCGTTCCGCAAGCCTCCGAGATGGGTGAGGTTTGTCGCATCAACCTACACTTGCGGACTGCCGCCTGAGTTCATCGGTCTAGGAACTGCCTTGAAGGAGATAAAGGAGACCATGGGGGAAAAGGCCGTTGGCAGACTTCTAGACGAAATCTATCCTTCCCTGCAGGCTGATGTTAAGTTCGCGTCCGCTTTCTTGGACAGAAGCCTTGACAGCAACATTCTGCTAACGCCTAGATTATTGAAGAGCATCGAGGATCTGGACGGCTTCGTTGAGTTAGAGGAGTCTGATGGAAGATACCTTATACTCAGCAGACTGGCCTCAGCCTACATCAAAGACATGCTCAGAGGAAAAGCATCGAAGGGCAAGAGGTTGGCTATTCTGATCGAGAAGGGAGAGGTCGCTGAGTACCTCAACGGTGCGACCAGAGAGAACCTGAGCAAGATGATCCTCGATTTGGGGAGGATTAGGAAGTCCCTCGCTTGATCTGAAAGGGGTGAGTGCGAGATGGGCAGTTATTGTATAACCAGATTTCCGGGCAGGATAAACTATTATTCGCCTAAGTATCCAATGCGAATTTCCGAGGATGCAAGGGACGAGCTTGTCGAGTACTGCAAGAGGTTTGTGAGGTACGTTGACAACGCTTATTTCAACGGTTTGAACGTGAGGCTTTATACGAACATAGACCACGTCTACGATTTTTGGCGGGACAACTGGTGGTCATACTCGCATAACATCACGCCTCACGGTCAGGTCTACACGATCGACGACGGCGGCAAAATCAAGATAAGGGACTACTACGACGGGCCTATGCAGAATCCCGACATAAACGCCGGTGGGCTATACAGTACCGAGACCAAGACGGCGATCATACTGAACCAGGACTATTATGGGCATACGAAGCCTTCAGGTCTGGGGATTGCGGCTGACATATTTGAGGATCAGTTTGACATCCTCTCTGTTCACGGTGCCTCGGGAGCGATTGACGGCAAAGGCTACTTGCTGATCGCTCCGACCAACACTGGGAAGACGACTCATTCCTATGGTCCGGCGATACACCATGCGGGCGGCGAGTTCCACCAGGACGACTGGATCTTCGTCGAGTTTGAAGGCGGCAAAGCCATCGGAAAGGCTTCTGAGAGACAGTTCTATATGAGAACCAACTCCATCGAGAATTTTCCTTGGTTGGAACCGATTTTCAGGACGCATAAGCTTGAGAACGTGAAGCCTGATGATCCATTGGAGAAGCTTCTGCCACCGGACCCGAGAGTCATGATTGATCCGAGAGAGATTCTGAGTCCCGAAAAGGTTGTGAACGAGATCAGGATCAACAAATGCTTCCTGCTCCAGAGAGACCCAACTGACAATGTGGTCGCCCGGTCTCTGGAACCAGACGAGGCGGTGGACATTCTGAGAAAGGCGCCTGAACAGTTCTACAACAACTACTTGACCATCTACACGGACCGGAAGATACGGAAACGAGCAGAATTGTTCAGAAGGCTTTTCGAGATAGCTGAACCCTACTTGATAAACATAGTCGCAAAGGTTGAGACAGTTAGAAACATCATCATAAGAATAACAAAGAGTTAAAGCCTGTCCTTTCTTGACTGGACTCTCATTTCTATTGTAGTGCCCGGCATGATTTGTGCGCCATTGCCCATGTTCTGGCAGCAATACTTAAGTTGGACGAGAGCCAACGGATAGGTAGGAAGATGAGACCTCTTAGGGTTGCGCTTTTTTCAATTGCTTTCTTCACGTTCTTTGTTAGTTACATTGCTTTTCTGATGTTGCGGACACTGGCCTCCGCAGAACCTGATGCTTTGATCTGGTACTTAACCGAGTATTCGCCTAGCCAATTGATAGCGCTATTTCTGGCGACCATTGGGCGCAGTCCGATGATGATTCTTAGCTTTTTATCTATGCTCGGCCTTGCTTTGCTCTTCGGCTTCGTGACTGAGACTGTTATTCAGGCTGTTGCTCTTGTTTTCTTGAAGTGGCGAAGGGAAAAGGTTTCCACGAGATAGTTTCTCGAAACAGATATGACTTGCTGCAAACAGTTTGCCCACAAATTCCATGCCTTTTGTCTTTTCTAGCGGTTCATGCAGGGGCATAGATTCGATGTCGATCTGGGTTGCCGGCCTAGAGAGTTCCTTGGCTCCTAACCTAGGCTTTTCTGCTGGAAATCTGTAGAATGATGGCTACGGCTATTGCCATTGTTCCCAGCCAGAACGCTAGGTCTATGAGAAGGGTTTGGAGGTTGACCAGCCAGATGTCTGCAGGTCCGGCTATTGTATTCAAGGTATGAGTCGCCCAGACGAGGGGGAAGCCGTAGTTTACATGGACAAAGTCAGGCCAATTGTACGTGATACCCCATGTGATAGCCAAAATTGTCAGAACTGCCCAGATCGCCATGAATGATACGGTTAACGCGTTGGAAGCCATCTTACTTCTGGACTTCATGTTCTCACTATGTAATATGGAAGCTCACGCAATGATTTATTTCTAGAGTTTGGAACAGAAAGAATCGTACTGACTCCTTTTGTCTGACGGGAAAATCCCTTTGTCTGACAAAAAAAGAGAGCTCCGACGCCTCTGCCACTCATAGGTGAATCCCAATCGTCACTGATCAGAGTAATCTCAGCAGCTTGCCAACTCATTCCCATTCGATTGTTGCAGGAGGCTTGTGAGTAACGTCGTATACCACTCTGGTCACGGCTGGCAATTCGTTGGTTATCCGCGTTGAGATCCTTTCCAGAGCTTCATAGGGAACCTTGGCGAAGCTGGCAGTCATCGCTTCACGGCTTTCAACAAGCCTCACCGCCACAACATACCCATAGGCTCTAGAGTCGCCCTTGACGCCGGTACTCCTTGTGTCGGTCAAAACTGCAAAATACTGCCACAACTCGTCTTTGAGCCCGCTCTTCTCAACTTCCTCAGAAACTATTCTGTCCGCCCTTCTGACCAGCTCAACCCTTTCAGGCGTCACCTCCCCGACTACGCGTACGGCTAGACCTGGACCCGGGAAAGGCTGCCTCCACGCAATATCGTCCGGCAGTCCCAATGTCTTGGCTAGTTTTCTGACCTCGTCTTTGTAGAGATCTTTCAATGGTTCGATGACCGCCTTGAACTCGATCTTTATCGGAAGCCCCGCCACATTATGGTGGGTCTTAATCTTGTCAGAATGTTTCCTGAACCCAGACTCAATCCTGTCAGGATAGATGGTTCCCTGTATGAGGTATTCGGCGCCGACTCTTCTCGCCTCTTCCTCGAAGACCCTGATGAACTCTCTGCCGATGATTCGCCTCTTCTCCTCGGGGTCTGTTATTCCTTTCATCTTCTCGCAGAATCGCATCCTCGCGTCGACTACAACGACTCTTATGCCCAGATTCCCAAAGGTCTCCTTAACGAACTCGGGTTCCCCATCACGCATGAAGCCGTGATCCACGAAGACAGCGGTCAGATTCGCTCCCAACGCCTTCGCCGCTATCACAGCTGCCGTGCTCGAGTCTATTCCCCCGCTTAAAGCGATAATGGCTTTTCCATTGCCAACCTTCTCACCCATCTCGCGAATCTGCTCCTCTATGAATGAGGATGGCTTCCAGTTTGGCTGACATCTGCACACCTCGAACACAAAGTTCCTGAGCATCTCCCCCCCGTGTTCAGTGTGCACAACCTCGGGATGCCACTGCAGACCGAAGATTGCCTTCTCTTTGTGGCGGTAAGCTGCGACTGGACAGTTCTCACTATGCGCTAGGATTTCGAAACCTTCGGGAAGGCTCTGGACGGTATCGCCGTGGCTCATCCAAACCTTCTCGGTACGCCCCAGACCCTTCAAGATGTCCACGGGTTTGTCTATGGTTACAAGGGTCGTGCCGTACTCCTGCTTCGTCCCCCGTTCGACCCTTCCGCCTAGAAGATAGGCCATAAGCTGGTGGCCATAACACAGACCGAGTA
>CAYRBK010000051.1:0-10031 GCA_964422605.1 uncultured Candidatus Bathyarchaeia archaeon
AAATAGTGCATCAAAGAGGTAGTCACATATACCTAACAAACGGAAAACACAAACTAACAGTTCCACGTCGCAAAACCATCAAGAAAGGAACATTGCTCTCGACCATACAACAAGCTGGTTTCACAAGAGCAGAATTTCCAGACTTGTTGAAGAAGAAATGACAACTCGCTCATTAGGCTACTTGTCGCGAATGCACCAGCAACATATATGATGTAGTTTCTGTTACTGAAGCGGAAGTCCAGATTTTCGGGACTTCAAAGGGTGGAAACTGAAGGTACGATGTTAAGCCACTTAGGATATGAAGTCTGTGAGGTTACGTTGTGGAGCCGGGGATGAGATTTGAACCCACGAACCCCTATGGCTCCTTCGGATTCGGGGAACCTTACCTTTGAATCTCGGCTTATGCTAGAAGAGTATGAAGAAGCGCGCTATGACGGCAGATATTCGCCATCCCGTTCAACTCCGATCTATCTTTATCAGCCAACAGCGTCCAAACCATCTGGAATAATAGGAGGGCTATTCAGGTATTAAGGTCACGGCAATGATAACCTTTAAAGTGATGTTCGGCGATAGTTACCAAGCAGCTCGTGGGGTCAACTGACGTGAACATGCCTTGCTGTCACCTTGAATGCATCGACTGCGGTGCTAGGTATGGCCCCAATGATGTTGTTTACACTTGCCGCAAATGTGGCGGTTTGCTCTCTGTAGAGTATGAGAAGTCAGACATTCCACCCGCTCTCGATAGAGTTTGGGCAAAACGAAGCCTCTCAGTCTGGCGGTATCTTGAGCTATTGCCGATCGAGGACACAGGAAAGATAGTGAGCCTAGGAGAGGGCGGGACAAACCTGAACAAATGCTTGAGGCTCTCGGAAGAGATCGGTCTGAAAGAAGTCTATGTCAAAAGCGAGGGAGAAAACCCGACAGGCTCCTTCAAAGACCGGGGCATGACTGTAGGGGTAACCAAGGCTCTAGAGCTAGGCATGAAGCGGGTTGCCTGCGCTTCAACGGGCAATACTTCCGCGTCTCTGGCTGCTTACGCAGCGAAGGCGGGGCTTGAATGCATCGTTCTGATACCCTCTGGCAAGGTCGGCTTTGGAAAACTGACCCAAGCCATAATACATGGAGCGAGAGTCATACAGGTCAAGGGAAACTTTGACGAAGCCCTGAAAATCGTGCGGGAAATATGTCTCGCGCATCGTGTCTACTTGCTCAACTCTTTGAATCCCTACCGCCTGGAGGGACAGAAGACCGCAGCCTTCGAGATTCGAGACCAACTGGATCGCCAAGCACCTGACAAGGTGATAGTGCCGGTCGGAAACGCTGGGAACGTAAGTGCCATATGGAAGGGCTTTATCGAGCTCCACGAGTTAGGCCTAATCGAGACCCTTCCTAAAATGGTGGGTATACAGGCTGAGGAAGCCGCCCCGATAGCGAACTCTTTGAAGCTCGGTCTAAGCGAAGTTCGGTTCGTGGAAAAACCTGAAACGGTCGCAACGGCCATAAGGATCGGGTCGCCAGTCAATTGGAAGAAGGCAATCAGGGCGGTCGAAGAGTCTGACGGATTGGTTGAAACCGTCTCTGACAAAGAAATCCTTGAAGCCCAGAAGCTGCTGGCTCAATGCGAAGGTCTGTTCGTCGAACCCGCCAGCGCAGCTTCGGTTGCGGGGCTAAAGAAACTTGTCAGAATGGGCCTCATAGAAAAGGATGAAAGGGTCGTCTGCATTGCCACGGGTCACGGACTGAAAGACCCGGATGTCGTTCTAGGCCAATGTCCCAAGCCCGTTGAGGTTGAGGCTACGGTGGACTCGGTTGCCCAGATATTGACTTCGGAGGCAAGGCAGCCTGCTCTTGTCTATGCCTAGTCTTGCTTATCATTGCTGCTGAGTTTTCCTTCTCCTCTTAAGAACTGTGAGTACATCGTTCAGTATGGCTGAGACTGTCTCTTTTCCAGCGCCATACCCGACCAGGGTGACTTCTTTCGCTAAGTCTGTCTCTAGGTGAACCGCGTTAAGGGTTCCATGGACGCATAGTGGATGGTTTGTGGGCACGAGTTTCGGCGCCACTTCAAGTTCCCTATCGATTGTGCCGATCAGCTTTACCGCGTAGTTGGACTTTTTGGCCAAACTCACGGCTTCCTGTGTGACCGCGCGTATTCCAGTTCTCTCAACATCTCCAAGCCTAGTTCCGCGCTTCATTATTGCGTTTGCCAGGATTGTGACTTTGCAGGCTGCGTCGATGCCGTCGACATCGTACGACGGGTCTCTTTCCGTGATTCCCCTCTCCTGCGCTTCCTTCAGTGCCAGCTCGAAGCTTGTCTCCTCGAAGTACATCTTGGAGAGTATGTAGTTCGTCGTCCCGTTCAGTATCCCCGAGATTCTCAGCACTCTGTCGCCCCTTAAGCATTCCCGAACCAGAGAAAACAGCGGAACAGCCCCGGCTACTGTGCCCTCGTAAAGTAGTTCGCATCCGTTCTTCTCAGCGAGGGCTGTAAGCTCCTTGAAGGCTACTACAAGGGGACCCTTGTTAGGAGTCACCACATGGATGCCCTTAATGAGTGCGGTCCTAATGAGGCTCAGACCTGGTTCTCCGTGCGTGATGTTTGTGGGTGTTGCCTCGACCAGCAGATTGGCGGGGCTCTCTTCGATAAGTTCGACAGAAGACCCTCCGCTGCGATAGCCTTTACGGTACTCAGATAGTTCCACTACTTTGAGGAGCCTTCCTAGGTCTAACCCATCCTCGTCGTAAACGTATCCCCTGCTGTTCGAGACCGCAATGACCCCGAAGTCTTTGTCAATCTGCTTTAGGAGAGCTAGTTTCTCGTGAAACGCTTTGACGAGCTCTCTTCCGATGAAGCCGAAACCAACGACCAGCACCTTCATCCTTTTTCCGCACCTTTCCTAGATGGAAGAGATCAACAGCGCGTTCTCCTCTTTCGAAACCTTTTTCAACTCCGCCAAAGCCTTACTAACGGATTCTGTTGGGACCTCTAGCTCCAGTTTCACGCATGCCTCGTTTGAGGTGGGAGCAGAAACCTCAAAGCCCACTACCCTCACATCTTCAATCCTAGTCTCCACGAGCTTTTTCAGGTCCATCTTGCCGATGAGGATCAATGTGACCCCGGTCGTCTCAACAATCTCTTCGGACTTGATTATCGATACCCCGAGACTCTTAAGGTCGCCTATCGTCCTCCTCAGGTTCTGCTTCGACGGAAAATCCACAACAAGGCTGACTGGGACGTAACCCTCAGCAGGCTTCTCGCGTTCGTGGATGATGGAGATTATGTTCCCGCCGTTCTTGGCAATAGGCTCCAAGGCTCGAACCAGCTGCCCGGGCCTATCAGCCAATGCAAGGGTCAGATCGAACTTCAAGACAACGTCACCTAAGCCTTACGTATCTCTCATACTAGTGACTTAAAAAACTGAGTCAAGGAGTTCTGAAGGTTCCGCCCTTCTCAGCAGATTGCACCAGTGACCAGTACCTTCTAAGGTAGCCCCTATGGATTCTGGATGGCTTAGGCTTCCAGCGGTCGAGGCGGGCTTTGAGTTGCTCCTTGCTTACTTTCACGTCTAGCCTTCTTTTGGGAACATCGATTGAGACTATGTCCCCGTCTTCTAGGACGGCAATGGGGCCCCCTTCAGCCGCCTCAGGGGAGACATGTCCTATGCATGGTCCGACAGTTGCGCCCGAGAACCGCCCGTCCGTTATCAGAGCTACGGATTCGCTCAAACCCATGCCTACGATGGCAGCTGTTGGGGAGAGCATCTCCCTCATTCCGGGGCCGCCTTTTGGGCCTTCGTGGCGGATGACGAGAACGTCGCCTTCCTTGATGCTCTTACCCAGAATCGCCTTCATAACCTCCTCTTCCGACTCAAAGATCTTGGCTGGACCTCTATGAACAAGCATTTTGGGCGGAATCGCTGTCACCTTAACCACTGCTCCGTTAGGAGCCAGGCTTCCGGTTAGTATAGCTACACCGCCCTCTTCATGGATCGGGTTGTCCAGAGGTCGGACCACTTCTGTGTCATAGACAATAGCGTCCTGAATATTCTCCTTTACCGTTCCCCCAGTCGCAGTTACCACATCAAGGTGAAGCCGTTCGCCCAACACTTTCATGACCGCGGGGAGACCACCAGCAGCATCAAGTTCCTCAAGGTCATGGGGTCCGCCTGGACGCATATCGCAGAGATGAGGCGTCTTTCTCGCAATGTCGTCAAAGACCTTAAGCGGCAGCGGTACGCCAGCTTCGTCCGCTATAGCCTTCACATGCAAGACAGTGTTGGTCGAGCCTCCGAGTGCCATATCGACCGTGATTGCGTTCTCGAAGGCTTCCGTGGTCAGGATCTTGGAAGGTTTCAAGTCTTCCTTCACCATGTCGACGATCCTTTCTCCACTCATCTTCGCAATCCTTGCCTTCGAGGAAGAGACTGCTAAGGCTGTAGCGCATCCGGGGAGTGACAAGCCTATGGACTCCGCCACGCAGGCCATGGTGTTCGCGGTGTACATGCCGTTGCAGGAACCGCATCCAGGAAAGGCCCGGTCCTCAATCTCTCTGAGTTCCTCTATGCTCATTTTGCCCGCGGAAACCTCGCCGACGGCTTCGAAGATTGCGGTCACATCAACCTTCCTGCCTCGGTAGAAGCCTGAACGCATCGGTCCGCCGGTTACCATGATGGATGGTATGTCAAGTCTGGCTGCAGCCATCATCATGCCGGGCGTAATCTTGTCACAGTTAGAAAGCAGGACAACGCCGTCAAACCTATGCGCCTCAACCATGACCTCAACAGAGTCAGCGATAAGCTCCCTTGACGGAAGAGAGTAATGCATCCCCTTGTGGCCCATGGCCAAACCGTCGCAGACAGCTATTGTGTTGAACTCAAAGGGGACTCCTCCGGCTCCTCGAACTCCAGCCTTAATGAATTCCGCGAGCTTGTTAAGGTGCACGTGTCCTGGGACAATGTCTGTGAAGCTGTTGGCTATCGCGATGAAAGGTTTGTCAAAGTCTTGATTGGAAACCCCCAGGCATTTCCATATCGCTCTGTGAGGAGCCCTTTCAACACCGTGCTTAACAGCATCGCTTCTCAATGCATAAGCCCCGAATTTTGTTCAGACGCGCGTTCTTAAACCTTTTGCCGACCGTGCACGCGAGCTTCCCAGGGTAGGTTCTCAGTACTAGAGCCAGAGACCAAAAGGCTTTTATACGCCTTGCGCTTGTGTTGTTGTTTCGAGGTTTGCTGAAATGGGGTATCGCTTTATCTAGCGGCTTTGCCCGCAAGATAAGAATTTTTGACACGACTCTAAGAGATGGAGAACAAACCCCTGGAGTCTCACTAACCCCCGACAAAAAACTTGCCATCGCAAAACAACTAGACCATCTAGGAGTAGACATCATCGAAGCCGGCTTTGCAGCCGCTTCAGAAGGAGAGATGGAAGCGGTAAGGCTCATAGCTAAAGAAGGTCTAAGAGCCGAAATCTGCAGCTTTGCCAGAGGCGTTGAAAAGGATATAGACGCTGTCTTGGAAAGCGGCGCCAATTCTGTGTTTCTCGTGATCCCATCCTCGGAGATGCATATTCACCATAAACTCAAGAAGACAGGGGAAGCCATGCTCAAACTCACCGAGGAATGCGTCCAATACGCGAAGGACCATGGCTTGAAAGTTGAGCTAGGCCCCGAAGACGCGACTAGAAGCGAAATGGCCTTCCTCAAAAAGATGATCGCCGCAGGCATCTCCGCCAGCGCAGGCAGAGTGACACCATGCGACACGGTCGGCGTTCTCACACCGGAAAAGACCTATGAGTTCTTCTCAAAGCTGAAGAAGGCGTTTCCAACAGTTCCTCTAGGGGTTCACTGCCACGATGACTTCGGCATGGCGACTGCGAACTCAATTGCTGCCCTTAGAGCAGGCGCCGAAGAGGTCCACGTTACAGTTAACGGTCTGGGCGAGAGGGCTGGGAACGCGGCGTTGGAGGAGGTTGTGACGTCCCTTAGGCTCGTCTACGAAGTGAACACAGCAGTAAAGACCGAACACCTGTACGATACTTCCCTGCTTGTCTCACGGCTGACCGGAATCCCAGTTCAGCCGAACAAGGCTATTGTAGGCGAGAACGCCTTCGTCCACGAGTCAGGTATCCACACCCACGCGATCCTTGCGGAACCCTTGACCTATGAGCCTATCCCGCCTGAGGTTGTCGGACGCACCAGAAGACTGACCGTGGGTAAACATGCAGGATCACGAGGAATAGATGCAGCTCTAAAAGAAATGGGGCTTCATCCAACCGACGATCAGCTAAAGGAGATTTTTTCTCGAGTGAAGAATCTAGGCGACAAGGGCAAACGGGTCACCGACGCCGACCTCCAAGCAGTAGCTGAGTCAGTTCTAGGCCTACCCAGTATCCGAGCAATCAAACTTGAAGAGTTGACTGTTGTGACAGGAGATCGCGTTACGCCGACGGCCTCTGTCCGGCTGAACCTCTACGGCAAGCTTCTAACCGAGGCGGCTACGGGCATAGGTCCAGTTGACGCTGCCATGAACGCTGTAAGGAAGGCTGTCTCCGCGGTTGAACCCATTCGTCTCGAGGAGTACCATGTGAACGCGATCACCGGAGGCACCGACGCCTTGGTCGAAGTAATAGTCAGGCTGAGAAAAGGCGACAGGGTAGCCACATCCATGGGAGCCCACGGCGACATCGTCATGGCAAGCGTCGAAGCCATGCTGAGCGGCATGAACGTCCTCATGAGCGACCAGAACAGATCGGAAAGCAATCCGACTTCATCAACGTAGAAACTCTTCCGTAGGTCAGTGGATTCAAAAAGCTTATATGTGGGAAGCGGATAGTTGTTTCTGCTTCGTTCCTTTGGAGGGCAAACGAGTGAGGGATATTCGGGTATGGAGGAATCGCTACCTCCACTGCTGAACGCAAACCCCCAAAATCCTTTCTAAGTATTACAGTAAAGAAGCCCTCAGTCGTTGCTGAAGCCCTAGACCGATCTTTCCAAGGATTTATGACGACAACTATAGACTGTGAAGATGAAGCGGACATGGAGGATTCCTAGATGGCCAAGATGACGGGCGCAGAAGCTCTATTGGAGTCTCTGAAGAAACAGAAAATCGATGTGATATTCGGCATCCCGGGAGGCGCTGTACTACCAATCTACGACAAGCTCTACGACTCCGATATCAGGCACATTCTCATGCGGCATGAGCAGTGCGCAGCTCACGCTGCTGACGGTTATGCACGTGCGAGCGGACGGGTTGGAGTCTGTATGTCAACGTCCGGACCGGGGGCTACAAATCTGGTCACCGGCATAGCCAACGCGTACATGGACTCTTCTCCGATCGTTGCCTTCACCGGTCAGGTTCCAAGAGCCTTCATAGGAAAGGACGCTTTCCAAGAGACTGACATTGTGGGCATAACTACTCCTATAACGAAATGTAACTTCCAAGTCACGAAAGCCTCGGAGATTCCTAGAACAGTCAAGATAGCCTTCCATGTGGCCTCTACAGGAAGACCTGGACCTGTGCTTGTGGACCTGCCTAGAGACACGCAGATAGAGTCGGCTGAGATGGATTTCGGGGATAAGATCGAACTCAGAGGCTACCGTCCAAACTACAAGCCGCATCCCCTTCAGATAGAAAAAGCCGTAGACTTGTTGGTGAATGCAGAAAGACCAACAATCGTTGCTGGCGGCGGGGTCATATCTTCCAATGCCTGCCCAGAACTCATGGCATTGGCTGAGCTTCTCGTTGCGCCTGTAGCAACCACTCTGCTGGGAAAAGGGTCTGTTCGGGAGACTCATCCGCTTTCGCTTGGGATGCTTGGAATGCATGGTACAATCACGGCAAACACAGTGGTCCCGGAAGCTGATGTTCTGTTAGCCGTCGGGATGAGGTTTTCGGACAGAACCACAGGAAACGTTAAGGGGTTCTGCACTGAGGCTAAGATCATCCACGTCGACATAGACTCGTCTGAAATCGGGAAGAACATCAAGCCCCATGTTCCGATTGTCGCTGACGCGAAGAAAGCCCTAAAGGCAATATATGACCGCCTAGTCCAGAGCTACAAGAAAAGTGAACGGTCCGTGTGGTTGAGCAGAATTGAGGAGCTGAAGAAGCGGCAGGAGGGGCTCGCAAATTCGGAAGGAGCTGTTAAGCCGCCCGGGCTCTTGGCTGAGCTGCGGAAGATACTGCCAGAAGACGCCATAGTGACCACAGAAGTGGGTCAGAATCAGATGTGGGCAGCCCTATACTTGAAAGCCTATAAGCCCAGAACCTTCATCAGTTCGGGCGGATTGGGAACAATGGGCTTCGGTTTTCCTGCAGCAATCGGTGCTAAAGCGGCATGCCCAGAGGTTCCGGTGATAGACATAGCGGGAGACGGAAGCTTCATCATGACCGAGCAGGACTTGGCTTCCTCCGTGGCGTGGAAGATTCCAGTCACAGTCATAATCCTCAACAATTCTGTCCTTGGAATGGTTGCTCAGTGGCAGAGGCTCTTCTATGACAGACGTTACTCAGCTGTTGAGCTTGGCAGGATGCCTGACTTTGTTAAGCTGGCAGAAGCCTACGGCGCCCAAGGCTTCCGCGTCGGCTCCATCGAAGAGTTCTCGAAAGCCGTTAAGACAGCGTTGAAAAGCGAAGTCACAACAGTGATCGATGTCCCAATCTCGTCCGAAGAGAACGTCTTCCCCATGGTCCCGCCGGGGGGCGAACTTGGCGAATTCACGGTGAGTTGGTGAAATATGAGCGAAGATGAAAAGGTTCACATCATATCCGCAATAGTTGAGCACAAGCCGGGTGTGCTCTACAGTGTCTCCAACATGTTTAGACGAAGAGGCTTCAACATCGAGAGCATCTCAGTCGGAGTGGCTGAACAGAAAGACTTGGCAAGGATGACCATTGCCACAAAGGGAGATGAAAGAACCATCGAGCAAGTGGTCAAACAGCTGAAGAAGCTGATTGATGTTGTCAAGGTGAGCATACTTGACCCGGCAAGCACAGTGGCAAGAGAGCTGGCTCTTGTCAAGGTAAGCACACCGGATGCGAAGGTCAGATCTGACGTGATAAACTATACAGAGATCTTCAAGGGACATGTCGTCGATGTTGCGCATGATTCCTTGGTTGTTGAGATCACGGGCGACTCGGACAAAGTAAACGCCTTCATAGAGCTGATGAAACCCCTTGGGGTGAAAGAGATTGCGAGGACGGGCATAACCGCCCTTCAAAGAGGAATGAGGTCCGTGGGGATGGAATGAGAAAGGTGAAGAATCATGGTTAAGGTCTACTTTGAAAAGGACGCATCTCTCGAACCGCTCAAGGGCAGGAAAGTAGCCGTGATCGGATACGGCAGCCAAGGACACGCGCAAGCTCAGAACATGAGAGACTCAGGCATTGACGTGGCAATAGGCTTGAGGCCGGAAGGCGAATCTTGGAAAAGAGCTGAGAAAGACGGCTTCAAGGTTTGCTCGATCCCGGAGGCGGCAAAGAAGGCTGACGTAATCTTCATGCTGATCCCCGACATGACGCAACCTGTAGTGTACAAGGAGTCAGTGGAACCTTTTCTGACGAAAGGCAAGGTTCTAGACTTCGCGCATGGCTTCAACATTCACTTCAAACAGATAGTGCCGCCCAGAGACGTAGACGTTATCATGGTGGCTCCGAAGAGTCCCGGCATAAGGCTGAGGGAAACCTATCTGAGCGGGTTCGGCGTCCCAGCTCTGATAGCGGTCTACCAAGATTTTTCCGGCAGAGCCAAGGAATCCGCTCTCGCTGTAGCCAAGGCTCTTGGGTGCACGAGGGCTGGTGTTCTCGAGACCACTTTCAGGGACGAGACCGAGAGCGACCTCATCGGCGAGCAAACTGTTTTAGTCGGCGGGCTGATTGAGCTCATAAAGAAAGGGTTTGAGGTTCTCGTTGAGAACGGCTATCCTCTCGAGCTAGCCTACTTCGAAGCCTGCAACGAGGCTAAGCTGATAATGGATCTCATATACCAGAGGGGCATCGATGGAATGCTCAAGGCGGTCTCAGACACTGCCA
>CAYRBK010000051.1:10131-11456 GCA_964422605.1 uncultured Candidatus Bathyarchaeia archaeon
CTCATATACCAGAGGGGCATCGATGGAATGCTCAAGGCGGTCTCAGACACTGCCAAATACGGCGGGCTGACGGTCGGAGCGAAGGTTATCGACGACCACGTGAAGGAGAACATGAGAAAGGCCGTAGAAGGCGTCCAGAGTGGTAAGTTCGCCAAGGAATGGATAGCGGAACACGAGTCCGGAGAGAAGAGGCTGAAGGCTCTCATGGAAGCGATCGAAGCGCATCCCCTTGAGAAGGTTGGCAAGTTCATCCGCAAGACCTCTGGAATCGAAAAATAACCGAAAAACCTCAGGTGAATCATAGAGAGCATGAACATAGCTGAGAAGATTCTGGCCGCCGCTTCTAGAAGATCAGAGGTAAGACCGGGCGAAATAGTGCAGGCAAAAGTAGACATGGCCATGGCTAATGAGATAACGGGTCCCCTAGCCATACAAGCCTTCAGAAAGATAGGCACCCCGAAAGTCTGGGACAAAGGCAAGATAGTCCTGGTTCTGGATCACCAGGTTCCCGCAGACACAGTGAAATCCGCTGAACTTCACAGGATAATGAGAGCCTTCGCTAAGGAGCAAGACATCCCTCTGCTTTATGACATAGGTTTCGGCGGCGTATGCCATCAGGTAATGGTTGAGAAAGGTCACGTTCGGCCCGGAGAACTCATAGTCGGGGCGGACTCGCACACTTGCACATACGGAGCCTTGGGCGCCTTCGCTACGGGCATAGGCTCAACCGAGATGGCTGGCGTCTTCGCTACGGGCGAGATGTGGCTGAAGGTTCCGTCGTCCATCAGGATCAACTTGGAAGGCTCCTTCCCAGAGTATGTTACGCCAAAAGATTTGATACTGCATGTGATTGGCAAAGTCGGAGCTGACGGGGCCACCTATAAGGCCGTTGAGTTCACAGGACCATCAGTCCTCAAGATAGATATGAGCGGTCGGATGACTATCTGTAACATGGCTGTCGAGATGGGTGCAAAGACGGGCATAGTCAGTGCAGACGAGGTCACGTTGGACTATGTCGAGGAGCGGACAGACAAGCCTTTCATGTTACTGGGGAGCGATTCTGACGCCGCCTATGAGAGGACGCTTGATGTGAAGATTGATGAGTTGGATCCTCAAGTCGCATGCCCCAACTCAGTGGACAACGTCAAACTCGCTAAGGAAGTAGAAGGCAGAGAGATCGACCAAGCCTTCATTGGTTCCTGCACAAATGGGAGGTTGGAAGACTTGGAGTTGGCAGCCAGGTTTCTCAAAGGAAAAAAGATACCAAATGATGTAAGGCTGATCATCACGCCCGCCTCTCAGGAAGTCTATCTGCAAGCAGTGCG
>CAYRBK010000052.1:0-11121 GCA_964422605.1 uncultured Candidatus Bathyarchaeia archaeon
AATGGTGCGGCCGCCGGGATTTGGACCCGGGTTGTCGGCTTTCTTCTTTCCGGAAGTGGGAGGCCGGCGTCCTAGACCAGACTAGACTACGGCCGCTCGAACTCATTATCCTTTGGTTGGCTTAAATTCCTTGTGGGGTTTGTTTTCTATTGTACTTGGAGCGACTGGGATTAGAACCCAAGCCTGTCAAAAGCATAGCCAAACATGGCTTATCTCTCAAGATGATTGGTTTCGAAGACGAGAATCGGATCCAGAAAGAGGTTTGAGCAGACAACGTATCAGAATACGAAAAAGAATGTCTGATTCTGTTGGGGCTGTTACGTCGTCTAGGAATGTATCATATCCTACAGATATCTTCGTATCAGTTTCACATGTGTCTCTGCAATGTTTCTACTGTCGAAGTCTGTTCCATCCCACCAGCCTTCAAACTCTGCCGAGATATATCCATCGAAGCCACTTTCCCTAATTATGGGAATCAGCTTATCGTAAGGAGTGTTCATCTCCTCACCCTTCTCATTGAAACTGTGCGCTTTCGCGTGAATGTGCACCGCACAGGGCAAAACATGCTTTAGAGTCTCTGGCGCGAATTTCCCCACCACATGTGTCTGCTGAACCTGCCTAATCGACCACACTGAAAAATCCGGCACTAGACCCACAGATTTGTCATTGACTCGTCTTACTATAGGTAACAGGAACTCTGGTGACATCGGCGCGTGTATCTCACTTCCCCATTTGATGTTATGCCTCTTCAGATCTGGCAGCACCTCTTTTATGATTCTTGTCACCATCTGATAGTAAGGCTCACTCTCCTCAGGGGACCGGCTCCAGGCACCGAAGATAGCTGGTCTATAGACTTTTGCACCTAGAACAGCGGCTTCGGCAATTTGACTATGGGCTTCATGTATCAGTTCTTCTACAGTAGCCAGACGGTCAGGACGCGGTCTAGTGTCGATATAGGTAGAATGGCATGACATCGTCATCCCGAATGATTCAATATGGTCTCGGAGCCGCTGCAAATCATAAACGCGGGGGTGCATATAATTCGGCAGATGCTGCTTGTCCACAAGCTCGATTCCCTCTACCTCGAGACCGGCAGCATGCTCAATAGCCTGCTCAACAGTCATTCTCCTTCTACGAATATCGGCTCCATATGAGTATATGCTCATTCCAACTCTGGCTTTTCCCAACTGGATTCGCCTCTCTCGTTTGAGAACCAAATTCCATGACTACATTAACCTCTTTCTGATTATAAGATTTCGGCAATTCTTTTATACAAAATCAGGATATTGAAGTTTGGGAAGCGACGGGAAATGGCGAAACGATCTAAAAAAGAAAGCCGGGAAGTACGCCCTTACCTAATCGCGGCAGATCTCGTTATGATCCCGAGCAAAAAAATAAGGAACGTTGATCTTGATAAAGATGGAAAGATTGATGGTTTCCAGTTTGACATTGCGAATCCATTCTATACAGCGGAACCAGTCTCATCGGTAAGAGGTCTCAATGTGACCGTCGACAGTGAGAAAATAGATCCCGACAGAATAAGCTTCGTGCTCAGAGACCAAAGGATTGGAATCAAGGACATGCTGACACTTTATGAAGTATCATGGGGCTTCGGCGAAGTGGCCTCTGTCTACATTGAGAAGTCTGGCGGACTTAAAAAGGGAAGCCATGAAGTCGAATGCACGCTTTATCTAAGACCCTCCGCGGGCGATTACGGAGTGGGCGACATGGAGTATCCAAAGAAGACAACTATGATTACTGAATAGATCCGGAGCTAAATGGAACAAGGTGCACGGTCAGGCACTTCGCACCCACCCCCGGACTTTGTTCTGCGATTGCTAGAGAATATGACAAAACTAACTCCAGCCAATCGTCTGTTCCTCTAGACATTTTGTCACAGTAGCAATGATGTGGTCTTTGGGTTCAGGCAGTGTCAGACTTTTCAAGTAGCTTACTGAACAGTATTCAACATCAACAAACTTTTTTAGGAAGATCCCCAGATAGCACGGGCAACTGATACCACTATTCACTATCCCTTTGCACAGTGGTCTACAAGGTAGAGGCAAGACTGAGGGTCACGAAGATGTGTGGCATATTTGGATGCGTTTCGAAGGACAGATCCGTGGCGCCCCTGATCCACGCTGGTCTGAAAAGGCTTGAATACAGAGGGTACGACTCAGTTGGAGAAGCGACCATATCTGACGGAGGAATTTTCATCAAGAAGGATCAGGGAAAAATCGATGATGTTCACAAAACGCTCGACTTGGACGATCTGCCCGGAAGCATTGGGATCGGCCACACACGATGGGCGACACACGGAGCTCCCTACCGAGCCAACGCCCACCCTCATCTCGACTGCGAGGGAAAGATCGCTGTGGTGCACAATGGGATTATCGAAAACTTCTTGGCGCTCAGGGCGGAGCTGGAGAGTCTAGGTCACAGGTTCAGATCAAAGACTGACACCGAGGTCATACCCCATCTCATAGAGGAGAACTTGAAGACAGCTCCCAACCTTGTCGAAGCAGTACATGAAGCTGTCAAGAGGCTTGACGGATCCTATGCCATAGCTGTCATATCGAGTCGCAATCCCGAGCAGATCGTATGCGCCCGAAAGGAGAGTCCGCTGATCCTTGGCGTAGGCGAAGGCGCGGTCTACTGCGCCTCAGATATCCCCGCCTTCCTACCTTTGACGAACAAAGCTGTCATTCTCGAGAATGGAGAGATAGCCCTTCTCCAAGCTGGCAAGTACGAGATCTGGAGAATCCATGACTGGAAGAAAGTGTCAAAGGAACCCGAAGCCATCACGTGGACTCCTGAAATGGCTGAGAAGCAGGGCTACCCGCACTTCATGTTGAAAGAGATACACGAACAGCCAAGATGCCTTATGGATACGCTTAGGCTGCAGGACACGTACCTTGATCTTATGGCTACGTTCCTAGATCGAGCTGGGGAAGTCTTCCTCGTCGCTGCTGGTACGTCATACCATGCTTGCCTGGCTGCCTCCTACATGTTTTCTGATCTTGCCTACTTAGCTACTCACCCCGTTGTCGCGTCTGAGTTCATCGAGCAAGAAGGCATGGCTGTCAACATCAATAGCACGATCCTCGCCGTGAGTCAGTCAGGCGAGACCGCGGACACTTTGGCTGCCGTTGATCATGCGCGAAATCGGGCTGCAACCATACTTGGGCTGACGAATGCGGTTGGCTCAACTCTGACCCGCATATCCAGAGTCTACATCGTACAGCAATCTGGTCCGGAGATCGGCGTAGCGGCCACAAAGACCTTCACTTCGCAACTGTCCGTTCTTGCCCAACTTGCACTGAGAGTCGCGAAGCTCCGAGGCAAAGTAGGCCACAGACAGATTGAGGAACTCGAAGAGAAGATTAGGCAGATCCCAGACATCGTTGAGGATACCATCAAGAGAAATAACGCAAAAGCTCAACAGATAGCCAGGAAGTACAGAGACAAGCAGGCTTTCTTCTTCCTAGGCAGAGGAATAAGCTCAGCCACCGCGCTTGAGGGCAGGCTCAAGTTGATGGAGATTGCATATGTTCCCTCAATCGCCTATCCCGCCGGCGAAAGCAAGCATGGACCGATAAGCCTAGTTGAACCTGGTTTCCCAGTTGTCTTCGTGTGCCCTAGTGACGAGACGCGTAGAACAATCATCGGAAACATAATGGAGATGAAGGCGCGCGGTGCGTCGATAGTTTCCGTCATCGAGAAAGGCGACGAAGAGATCAAGCGTCTCTCGGACGACTGCTTCGAAGTGGCAGGCAGCCTCCCCGAGGCTCTGTCACCCATAGCCTTCGTTGTCCCACTTCAGCTCTTGGCATATCACATGGCGGTCGAAAGGGAATGCAACCCCGACAAGCCGAGAAACCTAGCAAAATCAGTAACGGTTAGGTAGACCCGAATTCTCTGGGCAAACGCCAGGCTGGACTGAAAGTCAGCAGACTGAGTTACCTCTATATGACTCTATAGCTGGATTGCCTGTCAAAAACCGTATTAAGCGAATACTGCGAATCTATTTCTGGATTGAGGAGAGAAGCATGAGTGAATCGTGGGAGACTCTGGTTCAGAGTCTGGTGAGGAATGGGATACTCAAGTCGCCCCGCGTCATCAGAGCCATGAGGCTCGTTCCGAGAAGTCGCTTTCTCCCGGAACGCAGCCAGCCCTATGCAGCTATCGATTCGCCTCTTCCCATAGGCGAGGGACAGACCGTTTCTGCGCCACATGGCTGATCCAAGCGGTCAGCTAGGCGAGACATGGTATCCATAATGAACGAAGCTCTGGAACTGGAGCCAGGGCACAAGGTTCTCGAGGTTGGCGCGGGGTGCGGTTGGCATGCTTGCACAGTGGCCGAGATCGTAGCGCCAAGCGATATGTCCAAGGAAGCATGGGGACACGTTTATACGGTCGAGATAGTCGGTGAGCTGGCTGAGCTTGCCAAGAGAAACATCAAAAAAACCGGGTATGACGATCGCGTAACAGTCATTCGCAGCGACGGGTCTGAGGGCTACCAAGAAAAGGCTCCTTTCGACAGAATACTCGTGACCGCAGCTGCGCCGACCGTGCCCGCTCCTCTTAGGGAGCAGCTAAAAACCAGCGGGCTGATGGTCATACCGGTTGGAAGCATTGGCTTCTACCAGACTCTTTTGCGGCTGAGAAGGGTGAATGGTAGATTCGTTGAGGAGAACTTGGGCGGCGTAGCCTTCGTTCCCCTAGTCGGAAAATACGGTCATCAGACCCGCTGGGGCTAGAGAACTTGAGTTTGCTCCTCTTTTTTGAACCGAGAACATGCGAGCGGTCACGTGCGCAACCCCGCAAACAGAAAGTTATATTTTCAGAGACACGTTTACCATTGCAGTGTTGAGGGACGTGCTGTGGATTCTGAGGTTTGGCCTTGGTTGTCCTTTGTCTTGGCTGTCGTTGCTGTGGCTTCGGTCCTGCTTTTTCTCTTTGAGCGAGAGAAGAGAAAGCCTCTAGACGAGGAGGCTGAGAAACCCGTCCGGAGCGAAGCTCCAACAGGACTGCCCTTCGCGATGAGAAGAACCATCACGACTGATATGTTTGAAGAGGCCAGAAACAAACTGAGGATACTGGAGCTGGAAAGGGAGATACTGAGTTACGCCATAAGGAGGCTTTACGAGGCTACGGCGGAGGGAAAGATAACCGAAGAAGAAAGAGACAGGCTTGTCTTGAAATATAGAGAGGATCTGGCGAGGATCAAGGAGGAGATTGCCAGAGGCGAATCAATCGTAGCCCTAAACGAGCTCGAGAGAATGCAGGATGAATTCGTGAAACTCTTCTCAGAACGTCTCGAAGAGCTAAACAAGAGAATCGGAGAGCTCAGGACCCTCTCCGGCTTCGTACCTCCGAGGGCAGAGGAACTGGCACCAATAGAACCTGTGGAACCTGCAGAGTTGAGGGAGGAAAGAAAGGAAGAGGAACAGGTTGAGGCTCCAAAGGAAGCCATCGAGAAGGAGGCTCCTCCCAAGGCTGAGAGGAAGATCAGCAAACCAAAGCCAACGGCTGAACCTGAGAAGACTGAGGCTGAGAAGAAGATTGAGGCGATCGTGGCTGAGGTTGAGAGGGTTCTGAAGAAGCTTGGTCAAATGGAAGTCGAAGAATAGATGAGCTGGAGAGAGGCCGCCAAAAAGAGAGCTGCCCTGAAAGCAGTAGAGCATGTGGAAAACGGTTTTGTCTTGGGGCTTGGCAGCGGCTCAACCGCCGCCTATGCAATAGGGGAGATTGGCAAGAGAATAAGGAAAGAGAGTCTGACGGTCTTAGGCGTGCCAACGTCATACCAAACCTTTCATCTCGCAGTGGAATGCGGCATCCCCATCACGACTCTGAATGAGCATCCGAAACTTGACTTGGACATCGACGGGGCCGACCAGATCGACGGTGATCTCAACCTGATAAAGGGCGGAGGTGGAGCTCTGACAAGGGAGAAAGTCGTGGCTGCGGCTGCCAAAGAGTTGATTATCGTCGCAGACGAGACCAAGCTTACCGGGAACTTGGGAAGAAACCATCCCTTGCCAGTCGAGGTCTTACCCTTTGCGTTGCCTCTCGTCTCACCAGATATCGCAGCAATGGGCGGGAAACCAGTCCTGAGAGAAAAAGCGGACCGTTCTGGACCCTACATAACAGACAACGGCAATTTCATCTTGGATGTGGACTTTGGAGCCATCGACAACCCATCCCTGCTGGAATCAAGGCTGAAGGCATTTCCAGGCGTCGTAGAGACCGGGCTCTTCATCGGGATGGCCCATCTAGCCTATGTAGGGACGGAGAAAACCGTCAGGACAATCCGGAGAGAATGATGACCAGCCTTTCTACTTGAGCTTCCGCGTCTCTCTTTGTTCGCCTGCTTGGACCTCACCGTCCAGCCATTCCAAGTAGTCGCTGCTGCCGGCAACGATGTGCATGGCACATATCATCCTCCACCAGGAATGCCCAATCAAGTGTAAAAGCGTAACCACAGTGCCCCATGCAAGGGAGAACATGGTAGGCTCGCATGTTTCGATATATGCCTCATCTGCCTGTCATGCCCTGACAGACCGCGGGCGAACCACCTCGAACACCTTTCTAAGACTGATCTCGTGCCTTTCAGCTCAAGATAGCTGCAGTCAGTCACTCTATCAAAGAGCACGAGCAAAAAGTCTTAATAAAAGCGTCCCTCATAGACAAGCCCGATCGAAATGACGGAAAAGCCGTATCTTGATGCTAGCCTGCCGGTGGAAACACGGGTCAGGGATTTGCTGCAGAGGATGACGTTGAGAGAGAAGATAGGTCAGATGAGCGGTTCCATTCTTATGAGTATCGAGAAGGCAAAACAAGACGTCAGGGACTACTGCCTCGGCGCTGGCGCCCCGCTGATGTTCGTGAACCACGCCAGAGACCTTGCGGATTTTGCGAATGCTGTTGAAAGATATGCGGTTGAAGAGACTCGGCTGAGGATACCGGTTCTGCTATACCTAGACGCTGTTCATGGGCATGCCTTTGTTAAGGGCGCCACTGTTTTCCCTCATAGTATTGGTCTAGCCGCCACTTGGGATCCTGACTTGGCAACTCAGGTTGGGACAGTGACAGCGAAGGAAGCGAGAGCTACCGGCATACATGAAACCTTCAGCCCCATTTGTGACATCGCCCGGGAGCCAAGATGGGGAAGGACTTTTGAGACATTCGGTGAGATCCCATATCTCTGTTCTGTCATGTCAGCAGCCAAGGTTAAGGGATACCAGGGAGGCGACGGAATCGCCGTAGACCGGAAGCACGTGATAGCCACGGCGAAACATTTTCCTGCCTATAGCTGTCCTGAAAGGGGGCAGGATGCCTCACCTGTTGACATATCTGAGTACACCTTTAGAACAGTTCACCTTCCAGCCTTTCAGGCGGCTATAAGGGCTGGAGCATGGGCTGTCATGCCGTGCTATAACGAGATTAATGGAAAGCCGGTCCACGGTTCGAAGGAATACCTTACAGACCTGTTGCGCAAAGAACTGGGCTTCAGTGGCATAGTAGTCTCAGACGCCAGCGGCATAGACATGTTGCATACCCATCATCATACAGCTGAGACCTATGAGGAAGCAGTGAGGCAGGGGGTCGAAGCCGGGATCGACATAGACATCTTCGCAGGCGCTAACTTCGCCTCAGCCTTGCTGAGCCTCGTCGAGAATGGGAGAATATCCGAAAGAAGAATTGACGAATCAGTCCGCAGAATCCTAGAAGCCAAGTTTCGACTGGGACTATTCGAGGACCCGTATATGGATCCAGAAATAGCCTCCAAAGTTGTAGGCTGCAAGGAGCACAGAGAGATTGCTCTTTCGGTGGCACGCAAATCCATGACCCTTTTGAAAAATGAGGGCGGACTCCTGCCACTGTCCAAGGACATAGGGACCCTTCTGGTGACGGGTCCAAATGCTGATGATGTCGAGAACCAACTGGGAGGCTGGAGTAATACGTTCCCGCCGTTGCCTCCCGCCACTACGATCCTCCAAGGAATCAAAAACAAGGTTTCGCCAAAGACTCGGGTTCTCTACATTAAGGGTACTGGAATCAGAGAACGGGAAAGCATTGATGAAGCCAGAGAATTGGCTGCGGGATCTGATGTCGCTATAGTCGTTGTCGGGGAATCAGCCTACATACACGAATTCTGGACGCTTAGAGACATCATGGGTCTGATGATGCAATCTCAAACCGAAAGCCCGGAAATCCTGCGGAAAAAGCTCCTAGCTCGGCTCGAAGAGTTTCCGTGCCGGACGATGCTTGAACTGCCAGACGCCCAACTTGACCTTGTCAAGGCTGTGCATGGAACTGGAACGCCTACTGTGGTGGTTCTTGTAACGGGTAGACCTCTAGCGATTAGATGGATTGCAGAAAACATACAAGCCGTTCTTATGGGTTATCTGCCTGGCACAGAAGGCGGAAACGCGGTTGCTGACGTGCTCTTCGGCGACTACAACCCGGGAGGAAGACTGCCAATCTCAGTACCGCGTTCCATTGGACAGCTGCCAGTTCGACATGACTACAAGCACATCCCATTCGCTGAGATGCACCCGCCCGCCTACGCACCGTTGTTCGAGTTTGGGTTCGGTCTCAGCTACACAGGGTTCGAGTACAGCGACTTAGCCGTCTCACCTGAAAAGGTTGGGCCCTCGGGCAAGGTAGAGGTAAGCGTGACCGTCAAGAACGTCGGCAACCGACTGGGTGACGAAGTAGTCCAGCTTTACGTCAGCGACGTATATAGCTCAAGGGTCACCCCGCTTAGGGTGCTCAAGGGATTCAAGAGGGTGACCGTGAAGCCTAGCGAGAGCGAGAAAGCTAGGTTTACGCTCCTAGCGGAGGACTTAGGCGTCTTCCAGGACGACGGAAGATTCGTTACCGAACCTGGAACATTCCGACTTATGATTGGCAAGCTTGAAGCTGCTTTCGAAGTGACTGATTGATCAGTCACCTAACTCATATCACCGCCACCATTCATCTGCGAAGTGTTGGTGGAGAAGTTATCTCAGCCTTTCTCAATGCCTTTCTTTCTCTCTTTGTTCTCTTCCTCTCCTCTTAGGTTTCTTCTACCTATCACAGCTGCAATACCTAGAACTATGAATACAAGAACAAGTGGAATACCGAGGTTGAGGTCTCCCAGAAACCAGACTGTCATTCCAGTAAGGAGAAGCAATAATGCCAAAATCACTGTAAGAACAAAAATTAGTCCAAAAATCCTTATCAGAAAAAGTATTAGGCTAAAGACCTCCTTCAGATCAGCTGAGAACCCCATCCCTGTCCATAGATTCATGTGTTTCCCGGATAATTAAGCATTGTCTTGAAACTTGCGGATATCGCACCTTTCCTTCTTTACTCAGCTCTGACCTGGATAGCGTTTCTTTCTTTGGTCAGCATACTCCTTCCCTAGAGGGACTTGCCACATGCCATCAAAAGGAGACAAACGGGCTTGTCAGAAAATATCCGGAGGCTTGGAAAAACTGGCGAGAACTCCACTTGAAAACTTGCACACATCCAAGCGTAGCTGACATTAGCCAACATTTCATGATAATCTGTGGGAAATGACTGAATGGATGAAGGAGGCGAAAGGTTGAGATCTGAACGTCGATTATGGATGATTTCGCTTATGTTCGGAGGGGTCGTTTCACCGGTGTTGTTTTCCCTGTTCTGGCTGACTCGTAAGCGGCTTCCAAGACTCCTATCACATGTCTGCCTTCTTGAACAGTGCCTATGGGCTTTGAGTCTTCCAGCATGCACTTCACAAAGTGACGGTGAGTGTGCTCAGACTCCTTCTCCTTGTCCAAGCTTGGCATGGTCCAGCTTGAATCAGCCTGTCTGTAGGCCATGACTTGCGTGTTAAGGAAGCCTAGGAGCAAGGTTCCTTTCGTCCCATATACCGATGTGCCTTCCATGGCGGCTATCTGGGTCCAGCTTGTTTCAGCGACGGCTAAGGCTCCACTTGCCATCTCAAGAATCATTGCCACGTTATCCTCTACTTCAGCCGGCTTGTCCAAAGTACCTGCGAAGGCGGAGACCCGTTTGATCTCCCCTAGAAGGTATATGAGCTGGCTTATGGAGTAGACGCCGAGATCGAATAAGACGCCTCCGTCAGCCCTCTTGGGGTCAAAGAACCAGCAATCCACCTCTTCCTTGAACATATGGGACACGTCAGCTTGGTAGCCTTCAGGTCCGCCATGAGCAACACGACTCCTCGCCATACAGACTTTGCCTAGCTCACCCTTGCTCAGCAAGTCTCTAGCATAGTCAAAGGCTGGCGTGTCGAAGTACACAAAAGGCAGAGCCATAACCTTTAGATCGCTGTGTGTTTTGGCAGCATCGACTATACGGTCAGCATCCTCAACCCTTGTGGTCATGGGCTTCTGAATTATCACATGCTTCCCGGCCTCAATAGCGTCAACAGCTATCTGTGCATGAGTCGGGTGAGGTGTGGCAACCACAATGGCTTCCACATCCTCCCTTGCGAGGAGATCACGATAGTCTCCATACCAGGACTTTGCCCTGAACCGCTTGGCCGTTACCTGAGCCCGATGAGGCTTTGCATCAGCCAGAGCTACGATTTTTGCTTCCTTTATCTTACTTAGGTCGGGCAAATGGAAATAGTTAGTTATGCCGCCACAACCAATAATGCCGAAACCTACCTTTCTCACGCTTCACGCCTCCCTCAAAGTGGCAGACGAATACGCCTGCCTTCAGATGCGGATCGAATGCCTGCCTCGAGGACTTCTTGGACATTTCTGTTGAACTCAACATCCAGAGGAACGTCGATCTTCTTGTCTTCTCTGATCCGCTTCACAAAGTATTTCGGACCATTCCTCCATCCTTCTGAAGGTTCAGGAACCTTCAGTATCTCTTGGTTAATGCTTCTGTAATTGCCCTTCTCTTTGACCGCGTAGAGATGCAGTTTGCCCTCTTCATCCACCACGAGGGAGCCGTCTACGCCGTTTATGATTGGACCGTGGATTGGGTCTGGACCGACCTGGGACCAACAGGCTTCCGCGTATGCTGTGGCATCTCCGAACTCCATCACAATCAACGCATTGTCTTCCACTTCAAGGTAGGTTCTGGCCAGTATGCCGGTCGTGGCAACTACGCTTT
>CAYRBK010000053.1:0-10697 GCA_964422605.1 uncultured Candidatus Bathyarchaeia archaeon
AGCGTAATCGTAGCGGACAACGCAGGAGCCTACGCCTACTCTATGAGACGCTATCTAGACTATGTCAGGAAGTCCGGAAGATATGAGAGTCAATTTATGCCAGTAGGCCGTGACGGACTAGAAGTGAGCACGAAGCTATAGGCAAATTCGCTGAAGCAGGGATCTCTGGCTGTAATGCCAGAAGACACAATCGCCTCCCTCCAGAAGTGATACGAGAAAAAGCGTTAAGAGCTTGAGGCAGAGAGATAGTTGGCATGAACCTAGAAGAAAGGCTTCTCGCAGTCTTCTCGGGTAAGGAACCGGACGTGATGCCTTGGTTCGCTGACCTGACCTACTGGTACAGAGCCAGAGTGTACAGAAACGAGTTGCCAAGCAAATATCTTGGTGAACGAGGTCAGATCAGGCTCTACAAGGATCTAGGATGCGGTTGCCACGAGGAAATATACAATCTTCCCGGCGAGGTAACCTACTATGGTGTCAAAAGCACAAGCTCCGCCGAAAGGTTCAGAGACGGCACAGTCATCTATGAGGAAGGATACAGCACTCCGGTTGGCAACATCACTGGCGTGACGAAGTTTGTGCCGCAGTCCGTTAGCTCAGCTCACATAAAGTATGCGGCTGCAACAAGACAAGACCTCAAAGTTCTCCAGTACATGCATAAGAACCAAAGCTTCAGAGCGGACTATTCACTTCAACATGACCGTCTGAAGAACTGGAAGGGGCTAGGCTTCGTGAGTTCTCTTCCGCCTCGCACCCCTTTTCAGAGGCTGATCGTGGTCTGGGCTGGTGTCGTCAACACAGTGAGGCTTATGATGCGGGAGCCTGAGGAACTGGAGGAAACGATTCAAGTATTGTCTGAAGCTGATGATCGAATCTATGAAGCTGTCTGCGAGTCGCCGGCTCAAGGCGTCTACTTTGGGGAGAACATCACGAGCGACGTTATCTCGCCGCCAATATTCAAAAAGTATCACACGCCATATTACAAGAAGCGAGCTGAACAACTTCACAAGGCAGGGAAGATAATCTATGTGCATATTGACGGAACCTTGAGAGGTGTTCTGCCCCTTATGGGTGATACATGCGTTGACTGCGCCCAGTCTGTAACTCCGGCGCCTGTTGGGGATGTCCCGGTGGAAAAGCTGCGGGAGGTTGCTGGACCAAAGATAATTCTGTGGGGAGGTTTACCCGGGGTTTACTTCAGCCGTCTGTACCCTGAACAGACCCTTCGTGAGATGGCTTTGGACGTGATGGAACACCACCTTGAGGGACACCGGTTCATAATGGGCGTGGCTGATCAAGTTCCACCTGACGGCGACATCAACCGCGTAAAAATGATTACAGATCTAGTAGAGAAACACGCCAAGTACAACTGACATTATGTGAAGGAAAAGGTTATTAGCCCTTTTCCGCAAGTTTCCTTATCGGAAAATCCAAGACGGGCCCGTAGCTTAGCAAGGCAGAGCGGCGGACTCACCTCTCAACGGGGCAAGGCTGAAGCTCTTAAGCGCCAAGCCGTTCTCCACAGAGAAACCCGTAAAGGCCGTGGGCAAATCACGGTCTCGGGAAGGTCGAGGGTTCAATTCCCTCCGGGCCCGCCATCAATGATAGAGTTCGAGGCTTTTCATCAAGCCCTAGAAGGCTTGTCTGAGAATCTAGGGTGACCTAATTCATTGACTCGAAGGGGTTAAGGAAATTTCAAGACGCCTAACCTTCTTTGTCTTGTCAAGAAACCGCTAGGAAATGATCAAGGCTGATGACATCACATTTGCGATACGACCTACCTTGAGTCTGGTTCTTTGCTCCATATCGGGGCTACATAATGTAGTTATACTTAAACCGGGTTACATATGCCCTCAACATATGCACCAAATGCTTCATGAGATAGGTGTTCAGGTTGATAGGCTCTTTCCTAGATACTTATTTTCGACACGAGTTATTGACATACGCTTTGGATTTCCCCGTTATTGGGAACATAGGGAAAAAATTAGCCAAAAGCGGAAAATATTCCCTTTTTCAGTTAGAAAATACTTAAGTACCGAAGTTCTGTAGGCTTTTTCATACAAAAGGAGGAAGTGAAACGACCATGTTGAAGACAAGAAGGTTGATCGGCGTCTTATTCATACTGTTGAGCTTCTCTATCGTAGGGGTTTCAGCGTATGTGTACGAACAGGCGCAGCATCAAGTGACACAGACAATCCTGAACATAGCAACATTGACTGTACAGAACAGCGCATTGGGCAACATCGATGAAGGCCAGACCATACTTTACACCCCCTCTAACCAGTCAGACCTCAACAATATCATAAGCATAGCCACAATAAAAGCCAATGTCTACTTACACTTGGATAGCGACCTCGACAGCCTAAGTGGTTCCTACAGCGCATATAACATAGTAGTCAAATTCGACTCTGTTCCAGGAGGCTCAGGCCACTCGACGGGAGACACAGCATGCACTCTCTCATTGGCATCACCAGACTTCAGCTCAATCGATCTAGACGTAGCCGGAAGTTGGACTTTTGACTTCGAAATAACCACAACAGCAAACTCAGTCAGCTCAGATACAGCAACCATTGTGACTATATCTGTGTCGGCAGAGAGCACAAACTGATAAGCCTTTCATTGGGAGGGTCCTAGATCGCCAATGGGCTCGACAGCAGACCTGGTTGAGGCTGCGAGGAAGATCATTGCAGCCGAAGAAGCCGTAGCTAGGAGCATGGAGACTTTCACCAATGAACGTTCCTCGCCAACTGAACGCGTCAGTCTACGCGGACCAAGCAAGGGAACACACCCCTCTCCACGATCTGGGACATATGCCTCGCATAAGAAAAGCAGGAAAGCATACCTATTCTTTTTCGCAACCTTCGCCATGTGGATGGTCTCGCTCTTGGCGGTCTACCTCCCAGTAAGCGGCTTGACGACCCCCACATATCCCTTCATTATTAGCGACAGTGTAATGATCCTCTTCTTGGCAGCAACAGCATTGGCTTTCATTACCTCCTTCACTCTAGGCTTAAGGAGGCTGAGGGAGAAAGAATGAACAGCAGACTTCTCTACATGAGCCTATCCATTATTGTTCTGACTCTTTCAACATCAGCCGTCTACGCTTTTGTGTATCAACAGAGAAGTCACGCAGTGACCCAAATCATAATCAATGTGTCAGATATACTCCGCCCAGACGGTGCAGGAACGATTACAGAGCTCATACCGAGTGGTGAACCGGCAAACTGGCAATGCGTCGATGATGCTGGAGGAGGAGATGGTGACTCCAGTTATGTTTATTCCTCCGGAGCGGCGAAGCGAGATACTTATCGGATGCAAGATCATCCCTCTAAAACAGGAACAATCAGAAACGTCACAGTTAATGTACGTGTTAGGCGAGTCGGGTTGGGTATCGGATCTGCCATGACAGTTCTCAGAACACATGGGTCTGAGTACAATGGGAACCTAGGGATATTAACCGCCTCTTATAGTGTCCGTTCAACCACATATGAGAAGAATCCTTTTACAGGTGAGGATTGGACTTGGGAAGAGATCGACAACTTGGAGGCCGGCGTGAGACTCGGTTCCCTAGGAGGCTCCAGCAGATGTACCCAAGTCTGGATAGTCGTCAATCTAGCCTAACGTTTTGAACCTACAGTATGCAGATATCTTCTCCTCAACTTTCATACATAGTATGTCTGTTGAGCGATGGCAAGCTTTTTTGAGGTTTAGGAATTTTGGTATTCTTCACCGACTTGACTCTAGAAAGAGCTGTTCCAATCTATATCATCCAAGATGAGACCGCAGATTAGCAAGGCAGAGCGGCGGACTCACCTCTTGGCAGGGCAGGGCTGAGGCTCTTAAGCGCTTAGCCGTTCTCTGTAGAGAAACCCGTAAAGGCTGTGGATGAATCACGGTCTCGGGAAGGTCGAGGGTTCAATTCCCTCCGGGCCCGCCAGAATCAGGTATCATGGGTCTTAAGCAAAGTTATTAAGAACCAGCAATACCCGTGTAAACGGTGATGTTCGGTTGGAGGTCCTCGTAACCGGCGGGTGCGGTTTCATCGGTAGCAACCTTGTCGAGAGGCTTGTGAAAGAGGGGCATTCGGTCACGGTCTTTGACAACCTGCACACCGGCAACCTCAGAAACATCGAGGGGCTGAACGTAAAATTCCACAAGGAGCCCTACAGCAGGCTCATCGACCTTGTACCAAGGGCCGATGTAGTCTTCCACATGGGCATACCGTCCTCGTCTCCCATGTACAAGAAGAACCCTCGACTGGTCGGCGAAGCCATCAACGACGCCGTCGAAATTCTCGAATATGCCAAAGAGAAGAAATGCAAAGTTGTGTACGCAAGCAGTAGCAGCATCTACAACGGCAACAGTAGTCCATACCGTGAAGACATGCCCGTCTACGTCACCGATTACTACACGGAATGCCGGTACGCCATAGAACGTTTGGCTAGACTTTACCACATTCTCTACGGCGTGAAGTCTGTGGGGCTAAGATTTTTCAGCGTCTATGGACCCAGAGAGGGATATAAGGGAAGCTACGCTAACATTGTCTCGCAGTTCCTCTGGACTGTCAAAAAGGACGAGGCTCCCGTCATTTTCGGAGACGGAACTCAGACACGTGACTTCACCCATGTCACCGACGTTGTTGAAGCCTTGGTTCTAGCCTGGAAGAAAGATTTGCAATGCGAAGTATTCAATGTGGGAACAGGCATTGCATACAGCTTCAACGATGTGATTGACCTTCTGAACAGGCTTCTGGGGAAGAACGTGAGACCGATCTATAAGCCGAACCCGATTAAGAACTATGTCCAAGACACCCTTGCAGACACGACCAAAGCGGAAAGTATTCTGGGTTTCAAGGCGAAGGTAACACTGGAAGAAGGCGTGCGAGACCTCATATCCAGAACTTGACTTTTCATCTATCTCTCTTCTGTTCGAGTAGCCCTAGACTCAGAGAGAGGCTCCTCACCTTCTGATAGGCGCTGGAAAGCAATAAAAAGAGTTTGCCACCAATATTCTGGTTTGCAGAAGAGGCGAACTGGAAAGATGCTGGTCACATGCGCGGGGATTCTCGTTGTGGACCTTATTGCGGCTCACCTGCCCAAAGTTTCGGATCCAGGAGAGCTCACCTACGTGCAGGAGGGAATAGAGATTCACATGGGCGGACATGCGGGAAACGTTTCAATCGACCTGAGAAAGCTGGGTCTGAGAAAAGGCGAGGTGAGCTCCGTCGGCGCAGTTGGCGAAGACATATTTGGCGATTTTCTGGAGGGGTTGCTGAAAAGACACGAGATAGTCACTCATCTGCAAAGGGTGCCTGAGGTTGGCACGTCAAAGGACCTCATACTCGTAGTGACCGGGGAAGACCGCAGATTCCACGCCGACCTTGGAGCCAACATCCATCTCAGCCCAGAACATGTCCTGTCAGTCCTGGAGGAAGAGAAGCCCCTGATATTCTACGCTGGAGGGGTCGGTTTCACCGGGAGGTTTGATGAGCATCTGACAGAAGCCCTCCAAAAAGCAAAGGAGCTAGGATGCCTAACCTTCGTCGACCCAGTCACCCCGTACAAGCATGGATGGGACTTTATAATTCCACCCATGAAGTGGACGGACATATTCCACTGCAACATGGACGAAGCAGCAAAAATCACTGGGGAAGCTGATCCGCAGCAAGCAGCAAAGGCTCTGACCGAGAAAGGCGTGCAGCTTGCAGTGATAAGCCTCGGCGAAAGGGGGCTCATTGCAGAGACAAAGGAAATCCTTTTCGAGATGCCGGCGTTCAAGGTTCCGGTCGTCGACCCCACCGGAGCAGGCGACGCCTTATGCGCAGGTGCGATGCGCGGGCTGCTAAGGGCAACAAACTATAGGAGATCGGCTCTGTCAGAGCTTTCCACGGATGAACTGACCCACATACTGCTGGAAGGCGAGGCAGCTGGAGCAGCATGCGTCACGATGGTCGGAACAACCACTGCTGTGACCGAAGAGAATGTAAGCAAGATTCTAGGAGAACAAGAGGAAGGGGTACTGAGCCATTGTAGGATCAGTTCTCTTTGAGAAACCTATGGCGCCCGCCGGTCTGTGGGAGGGTCAAGAACTAGCTCAGTCCGTTTGGTCTGCGGAGCTGCTTCCTCATCCTCAGCTTTCTGAAGGAGATTCTTGCAGTCACTATCTTTTCCGTGGTGAAGATTCTCGCTGCAAAGTAGAGTACTGCCACAGTGAAGAGCGAAATGTACGCTATGCTCCGGACCATTGTCCAGTAGTCTCCTAGAAAGGCAGCTTTAGACGCAATTATCGAATGAGTGTAGGGTAGGGCGTACATGACAACTTGGAGACCGAGGGGAAGAATGTCAACATCCGCAAACATCAAGACAAGAGACGGAATCACCACAAGTAGGCTCATCGGTCCAACCATGGATTGGGCACTTCTCACATTCTCGGAAAAGGCCGCTATGCAGACGGCTAAAGCTAGGGCGGAGATGATTGTCACGAACATCATAACCCCCAAAAGAGCATAGGCCGTAGGAGACAAGGCAAAGCCCAACTCCTCCAGATTCAGACCTTCAGTGGGGATGAGCCCGAATGCCGAGCCTGTATAGTAGTTGACACCTATCATAGCCGCGATAGCTCCAGCGGCAGCGACCACCACTGAGCCTGCAAGTTTCCCGGTTAGTATGCTCAATCTGCCAATTGGGAGAGTTAGGAGGGTTTCCAGGGTCTTCTCCTCTTTCTCTATGGAGATAGAGGTTGCAGCTACCTGCATAGCTGAGATCAGAAGCAGCATTATGACCATGGGGAAGCCAAAGGACTGGGACATAAACAGGCTTGCCAAGATATCAGGCGGGGCCTCAATCAGCTTTCCTCTGAAGACTACAAGACTCTTCACAGCGATTGGGTCTAGGACGGCTTCGGGTTCTCTGTCTGGAAATGCTTGGCGAATCGCTTGATGAACGAGAAGGCTTTCATAGACGCTTACGGGAGTGGTAGCCGCAGAGGCTTTGACCCCTTCAGAAATGCTCAGACCCCTGAAGACCGCATAGACATCTAACTCCGCTCTAAGACCAAAGGTTAGGTTCTGACTGAAACCTCGAGGGATAACGACCAAGGCAGTAACATTACTCTCTTGAATGCTTCCCAGAACCTCGCCGATAGTCGAGCCTTCAATCTGCACTACAGTTACATTTAACGCTTTAAGAGACAAAATGAGGCTTTCGGCCATCGGTCCGCCGTCGTTGTCAATCAGAGCTACAGACAGCTCCTTCATGGATTCCTCGACTGCCGTCGTAGAGACGTTAAGGGCGAGCCCCATCACAGGGAAGATTAGGAGGGGCATCAAGATTATGCCTAGAAGAATCTTGGGGTCCCTAAGCATTTCCTTTATCTCTTTTTCTACTAGATTGGCTAAGCCGCTAGCCAAGTCTCGTCGCCTCCATGAAAGCTTCCTCAAGATTGTAGGCTTGGTATCTGGACTTTACCTCTTCCGGTGTTCCTTCTCCTATGACTCTGCCTTCGTTCAATAGGGCCACCTGGTTGCAGAGGAACTCAACCTCAAGCATGTTGTGGCTTGATAAGAGGACGGTTACACCGTGTTCTTTCACGTACTCCTGTATGATCCGTCTCACGTGAACAGCGTGAACAACATCCAAGCCGCCCGTAGGCTCGTCCAAGATGGCTAGTCTCGGTTTCATCATCAAGGCCCGAGCAAGGAGTAGCCGCCTATTCATCCCCTTGCTGTAGGTTTTCACTCTGTCATTCAGCCTTGACCCTAGCCCCGAAATCTCCGCCGCTTCTTTCACGGCACCACGAGCAGTCTCTCCAGTGACAGCATAGAAATCAGCCATAAACCGCAGGTACTCCCATCCCGAAAGATTTCTGTAAGCCCCCGCTTCCTCGGGCAGATAGCTTATGATTCTCCGGACCTGAGAAGCTTCGGATCCTATGTCAAACCCGAAGACCTTCGCTGATCCTGCTGACGGCTTTATCAAGGTTGCCAATATCCTCAGAGTTGTGGTCTTTCCCGCGCCGTTGGGGCCTATCAGCCCGTATATCTCTCCCCTCTCAACCGTGAAACTCAGACCTTGTAGAGCCCTTATTTCCCCAAAGCTCTTAGTTAGGCTCCTGGCTTCAATCGCTATCTCCTTCAACCTCGGTTCCCACTCAGTCTTTGCCACCAGAAGACGCAGAGGGCTATTTCAGTCTTTTTGCCCGACCGATTTGCTGAGCCGTTGTCCATCGTCCCAGAGTCGGCTGATAGAACTCAGATAGCCATCAACCAAGGCAGCAAAGAGCAGAAAGGCCTTATGATACAAAATGTCTAAGAGTATGGATTGAGACGTCTCTAGGAGTGAGTGGACGCGGGGAAAAGGTTCTGTCCATGTGTAAGCCTTCAGAAGAGAAAGCCTATTGCTTGAAGGTTCCGAAGCAACTCGGTCAAGAAGCTATACGTCTCGTCACCAGGTTGGGTCTTTTGAGGAAGGATCTGAAGGTTCGATCAAACAACGCACATCTCTTCGTTCCGCTGAACCGGAAACCGACGCCCACCAATAGGGGTGAACTTAACGAGGCACTGCAGCAGTATGATATCAGTGTTCAAGGTTTCTATCGCCATATTAAGGTTCGTCGCACCGCCTTCGAGATTGCCGGGGACAGGTTGCCGCCCCATCTTCCGGCGAGCTTTCCGCGCGGCATAGACTATGTGGGGGACATTGCTATTGTCGAGGTTTCACCTGAGCTGAAGGAAGATAAGAAGATCATCGGGCAAGCGATTCTCGAAGCCGACGGGCATGTGCGAACGGTTCTGGCTAAATCTGGCGTTATCGTAGGGGTACGCCGGCTAAGAGAATACGAGGTGATAGCCGGTTCTGCCAACACTGAGACTGTTCATAAGGAAAACGGTTGCAGATATTTGCTCGACGTCAGAAAAGTCTATTTCTCACCAAGGCTTTCTTACGAGCACAGCAGAGTCGCCTCTCAGGTCGAGGAGAACGAAACTGTCATCGACATGTTCGCAGGAGTCGGTCCCTTCTCAGTATTGATCGCGAAGGCACACAGATACGTGAAGGTGTATGCGGTTGATGTGAATCCCGACGCAGTGAGATACCTTCAGAGAAACATAGCTGCAAACGGTGTCCTAGGAAAGGTCATCCCAATGTTTGGCGATGTCAGAGACCTTGTTCAGCGTAGGCTTCGCGGCGTAGCTGACCGTGTCATCATGAACCTTCCCGAAAAGGCATCGGAGTATCTAGAGGCGGCTTGTGAGGCCTTGAAACCTCAAGGCGGTGTCGTGCATTACTACGAGTTTGCCGAGGGACCAGACCTTCTAAACTCGGTAAAGACTAGACTAGTTGAAGCCCTGAAGCTGACAGATCGAGAGGTCGTGGAGTTTCTCTCTGCAAGGATCGTCAGGGAGGTTGCTCCGTTCAGATGGCAAGTAGCGGTGGACGTGAAGATTAGCTGACACAGCGTTCTCCTGCCTCGTCAGGAACCCTCACAGTCAGGGTTATTCTGATCTTCTGGTTCGGGTTTCTGAGTTTCTTAACGAGGCTTCTGGGGAGGTCCGCTGCGGCTTTGTCAGCCTTCACCGCTAACGTTCGGTTGCATACGTACTGGCTTCTTCTCACAACGATGTCTGTTGGATGAGTAAATGAAAGCCTAGGGTCACCTATGGCCTTGACGGTATCCATCACTTCGTCAGCTTGGAGTATCACTGTTATCTCTGCGTCTGACCTTCTCGCAGCTTTGATGAAATCTCGCCTCAAGTCTGCGCATGCCTTGTTTGACCTCACCGCGACGATGCAGTCGCCTCTTTCAGCCAATTCCATCTCCCTAGTGATCTCGAGAGTTGTCCTATGCGTTGACCTGATGAGTTCGTGTCCGTACGCAATAACCTCTTCGGTTACCTCCATGCCGGCCTCTCCGCCTATCAGATTAGAACTGCACACCCTTATGCATCTTGCCCATTACCTTCGGGATGATTTAAGCTTACGGTGTGCTTAGGGAATGGTCCGGGAGAAGTTTTTATAGTTCGCGACGATGTTCTTAGAGTCGTGAGTCTGGGGCATGATCTCTGAAGGCATCTTTAGAGCCTATGACATCCGTGGAATCTATGGCAAAGACCTCACTGAAAGAGTTGCAGAAAAGATAGGAAGAGCCATCGCCTCTTACATGGGCGGCGAAGGAAAAACCATGCTCGTGGGCAGAGATGTCAGGCTAAGCAGTAAGCCTTTGGGCGACGCTCTAGTTGCAGGGATGCTCTCTGGCGGCTTCAACGTAGAAGACATCGGGACTGTCACGACGCCTTTGCTGTATTTCGCTTCAGTGCATTACGGCAAGAACGGCGGGGTCATGGTCACGGCTTCTCACAATCCAGCTGAATGGAACGGCTTCAAAATATGGACAGAAACGGGTTTCATAAGTATGGGCATGGGGATGGAAGACCTGATGCGCATAGCCATGGGAAAGAGGTTCAAGAAGTCTGTTCCAGGCGAGCTTGGTAGAAACCCTAATGCAATATCGGACTACGAGGATTATGTGGCACAAAAGGTAAACGTTGAACAGAGGCTGAAGGTTGTCGCGGACCCGGGAAACGGTTCATGCTGTCTCCTCGTACCAAGCCTCTTCCAGAAGACGGGCTTAGGCATACGCGCAATAAATGCTGTGCCTGACGGAACCTTTCCAGTCCATTCGCCTGAGCCCACTGAGGAGAC
>CAYRBK010000054.1:0-9315 GCA_964422605.1 uncultured Candidatus Bathyarchaeia archaeon
CTCTTCTAGCGTCAAGTCTCATACGCCAGTCTACGCCGAAACAATCCTACACCTCTGTAATAAGAATTATGAACCATAGAAACACTTTGACCTGTAGGGTCTTGGGAAGACGGGCAGATAGAACTGAAGCTTTCCTATTGCAAGCGGAGACTATTCGGATCTCAGGAGTCTTCTAGCAGGTATCGTGGAGAGTTGGGAGGAATATGAAGAGCGCCGAGTCTAACTCTGAGCTGCTGAGGGGCTTCTCGGAACACGTGGAAACGGTTCTTCAGGTTTGTCCTTAAGCAGTCTGTCCTACTTCCGCTTGAACTGTGGCATGTACTCAGCGTGGGCGACAAGGAGCTCATCCATTATTTTCTTGGCGGCTTTCATGTCGTGCACGTAAGGTGAAGCGAGTATTGCTCGGTACAGAAGGTCCTTATCGCCGCTGAGCGCAGCGTCAACCGTGAGTTCCTGCCAGTTTAGGATGTGCAGTGTGAGTCCTACTAGGGGCTTAGGGAGGTCTCCGCAGTTGATTGGGGTAAGCCCTCTTTTGTCAACGATGCATTGGCCTTCAACAATCGCGTCATAGGGCAGGTTGTTTATGGCTCCTCTGTTTGGGAAGCTGATTCCTCCCCATTCACGGCCTTCATTGGCGATGATGCTGACCATGATACCTACGACATGTCTCGAATGGTGAAGGGAGAAGCAGTACTCAGGCCTGTGGGAGTTGTACTCGGCGCCGGCAACCATCTCTTGGACGAACTGCAAGGCTGAATCGGTCCAGCCCAGTATCGAGGCTCTTTTCTTCTCGTCCTTGAGTAAAGCTTTTCTCTCTTTCAGAAGAGTATCATGCTCCCAGTACATTCGGCAGTGAGACGGGCACACATTCAGGTATCCATAGGCTTGGAATACACGTAGCGAGAAGTCTACTTCAGGTCCGCGGGGAAACTTCTCAATCTTCTCTCTGACCTTCTGTCTTAGCAGGTGGTAACCGTCCTCTCCGTTGACAAGCAGGTCTACGAGCCAAGTGCAATGGTTGACGCCTATTGCCCTCGGCTTTATGTCAGGGTTGTCGCAGTATCTCCTCTCAAAGGGCGGCATATTGAGAAGATAGGGCAGATAGGCCATTGAAAAGCCTGCGAAGCAGTCGCATAGGGCGATGAACTTTGTCTTGGTTTCTCTTCGAACAGCGTCAGCCACAAAGTTCGTCGGGTTCACGTAACTAATCGCCCAAGCGTCGGGACAAAGCTCCTCTATAAGCCTGCAGTATTCAAGCGTGGCGGGGATTGTGCACTGAGCCATGAATGTGCCGCCTGGGCCGGCTGTCTCGTCGCCGCAGATTCCGTGCTTCGTCGGAATCTCGAAGTCGTGTCTCATGTGTTTCTCGCCGCCGATTCTGAAGCTGGGCATGACGAAGGTTGCGCCCTCCAGAGCCTTCTTCGCGTCCGTTGTCCTCGTGAACTTCATCTTCACCTTCGCTTTCTTAGACAGGACTTCTCCTAGCTTCGTGAGCAACGGGAGACGGGAGGGGTCTATGTCCATAAGGCAGACTTCGCTTCCCTCGAGGGTTTCCTTGTTCTCAAGCATTGCGTAGATCAATGCGGGAACGAAGGGGCTTCCTCCTCCGAGTATGACGATCTTCTCTTCCGGCATCACCTATCCTTCCAATCTCTACATCAATACGTGATAGGACCTATCCACAACTTATCTCTTTACATACTTTACAGTTTCTGTGCTACGCATGTTCGAGACAACTCTCAGTCAACTCAACGGGGAGCTCACGAAGCTCATGAAAAAGACGCAAGGTTTATTAGCCGCAACGCTCCAATGCAGATGCGGTGGCACAAATGAGGGATAGAGTTTGCCCCACCATATGAACCTTCTCTGATAAGGCCTGTTAATCCCACAAACTCTAGAACAACAAACTTCCTAGTTCGAAATCGTTCTGTAATCAACTCTCGGGACGCAGGAGAGGGTTCTCCGAGTTTCCTGCCGGGATGGCCGAGTGGCTTAGGCAAGCGGCTGCAGACCGCTCAACGAGGGTTCAACTCCCTCTCCCGGCTCTCCTATACCATATTGGCTGCATAACCTCTGCTACTGAAGTAACCTGAACATTGCTGGACTGAGTAACCTCTTCAACGCCTCAGAAAAGGTTAATCCGATGGGCGGGAAACGTACCTCTTATATCAAGAAAAACTAAAAGAAAAACTTGAGCTCTTTTTCGCTAGGCTAGAACCTATGCAACGATTCATTCCATGCTATCAGCAATCTCAGTAATCTCTTCTAAAGGTTCTTCTTCGCGGTCCGCCTCTCTGCTGTCTTCTCTTAGCCCAGCAGTCTCGGCAGTAAACCGGTCTGCTTGGGTCAGGTTTGAAAGGGACTTCGCATTCCTGGCCGCAATCAGAACAAACTGCCTTGTACATCTCGCGTGTTGCCATACTACTTTTTCACTCTCCTTGGGTTTTCATGGCAAGAATGAAGCCTACCTGGAAGGCTCCGGGTTCCTGCACAAGTCGTGATTCTAAGGCGTCTAGCTTATTAAGCTTGTCGATGCGAGAAGGAAGAATAAGCGACCCTATCTCGCCATGCAGATGTCTGGCAGTTACAAGACAAATCTGATCAGCGCGAAACCAACCAAGGCTAAGGCTACGATGACAAGAACAAAGATTATCATAGCCACTATGGATATGGCTAGAGCCCTCAGCCATCCGCAATCAAAGAAATGCTTCACTATCAAGAGCCAGACGATCAGCTGGATGATGGCGGCGAGGAAGCCTGTGAAGAAAGCCCCGAAAACTGCGCCGACCACCGTGCCGATGACAACCGTTGCAACAGCGTCCGTGAACCTTGCTTTCTCCTTTCCAGCAAGAGCTCTGCCTGACAGCCAAAGAACTGGGGAAAGTATTATTGTGTTTACGATGATGTGTATGACCAAGGCATCCAGATTGACGGCCAAGCCATTTCACCCTTTCTAGGTTATGTAAAACCCATCAATGAATTTAAGATTATCTCATAACGTAGGCTTGATAGTTTTCGTTCCCAAAATTCGTTCCAAGCACCGCAGACAATTGTGGAAAATGAAATCTGCCATCGAAGTCTGGAGACATAAGTTTTTTAGAAGGATTGACCTAACACAATACTGCATGATGAGGGACACCATTTCTGAGCTTACGTGATGATGAGATGGAGCGACTCTGAGTACGCAAAAGCCCTTATCACGCCACGCAGAGATCTATGAAAATCTCTTGAAACAGACAGCACGGTTGCCTGGCTCATATTGTTTTATATAGAATGAACCAAGAGAATAGTAAACGAAAATGGGAAGGTTGATTCGCCGTGTTCAAAAACCTGAACCCTGGAGCATTAGGTCTAGAGGCCAGTCTCTTCGAGACTCTCGAACTCGCCGAAATTGGGAATTTCCAAGCCGTGGATCTAGACACTTCTGAAATGAGGAAGATCCTTAGGACGAAATCCGCTGATGATGTCAAGGGCTTCCTCGAAGAAAAAGGCTTGAGATTCGGCGGCTGGGGTCTGCCCGTGGATTTCAAAAGAGATGAAGGTGCGTTCCGAAAAGATCTCGGGAACTTGTCCGCCATCGCAGAAATGGCCCGCGAATTGGGATACCCCCGCGCCTACACTTGGATCACGCCTTTCTCAGACAAGTTGCCCTTCAAAGAGAACTTTGAGCTCCATGTCAATAGGCTTGTCCCCATTGCCAAAATTCTGGATGATTATGGATGTGTTTTGGGGCTTGAGTTCGTAGCGCCCAAAACTTCGCGCATCAACCACAGGTATGAGTTCATTCACGACATGGACGGCATCTTGAGGCTCCGCGAAGCCATGAAGACGAAGAACGTGGGGCTTCTGGTTGACTGTTGGCACTGGTACACATCCCACGGAACCGTGGAGGAGCTAAGGAGGCTTAAGGGAAGGGACATAGTCTACGTACACGTGAATGACGCTCCGCCGGGAATACCGGTTGACGAGCAGATGGATTTGGTCAGGCGGTTGCCGGGAGAAACTGGAGTGATTGATATAGTTGGCTTCCTGAAAGCTTTGAAAGAGATCGGGTACGACGGACCGGTCACGCCAGAACCCTTCGACAAAAGCCTAAAGGAAATGCCCAAGGATGAAGCAGTAAGAAAAGTGGGCAAGGCTATGGACAAAGTCTGGCAGTCAGCAGGCCTGTAACATTAGCCATATGGGCTGTATGTCCTTAAGGCCTCATGCACTGCAATAGCTTCCAAGAAGAGGTTGAACCCTACTTTCTTATCACGTCTCGGAAAGCCCAGTAGTAATTCAGAAAATAGTTGTGAGCAAAGGCCACGAGAATACCGAACGTTACCGAATAGATGTACCAGACTCCCAGAAACTCCGTCAGCGAATAGGTGATCGCAAGTTGCACAAGCGCGCCTTCAGCTCCGACTAGGGCGGATTTGAATGCCCGTCTAAGATGAAACCGTATGAACGTGAGCATCTTGCTTAATGGAACCATATCTGGAAGCTATTGAAGCCTCAACATTTAACGATTCTTGTTCTCACTAGGTTCAAGCGACACTTAAGACCACTTGCTACGGTGTCAAAGGATATATTATCAGAAATCGTACTGTAAGAGGCATCTAACGCTGAGGAGGCGAATGCAACATGAAAGAGATCCTGTGCTATGGGGATTCCAATACGTGGGGGTATGACCCTGTTACAAAGGAAAGATACGGAAGAGACGAGAGGTGGACAGGCATCCTTCAGAACACGCTGGGACCTGACTACCACATAGTCGAAGAGGGCCTCAGTGGGCGAACCACGGTTTGGGACGATCCTATCGAGGGATACAAGAGTGGCAATACTTATCTGATTCCTTGCCTCGAGACCCACAAACCGCTCGACCTTGTCATCATCATGCTTGGGACAAACGACCTCAAGAAGAGGTTCTCACTTTCAGCCTATGACATTGCTGGTGGAGCAGGCGTTCTCGTCGATATTGTGAACAAGAGTGCTGCTGGAAGAATGGGAAAACCCCCAAAAGCTCTGCTTCTTGCCCCACCCCCACTGGGAATGATCACAGAGTTCGCTGAGATGTTTGAAGGCGGCGAGCAGAAATCGAGGAATCTTTCGCAGCACTATAGGAACATAGCGCAGCAGTACGGATGCGAGTTCTTTGACACCTCAACCGTGATCCGTTCGAGCGACGTTGATGGAGTACACCTCGAGAAAAAAGATCACGAAGCCCTCGGAAAGGCGGTCGCCCAAATCGTCAGGAAGATTCTCGGCTAGCCTTTAGTTGGCTATGGTGTCTCGAGTCGCTTCCGGAAGCCTTGTTCAACGAGTCGTCATTCTTTTCGTCTCACTGCGAGAAGCAGGACTCCTAGGCTTGCGGCTAGAACGACTGACAAGACTATGAAGGGCAGCTTAGGGTCCAGAGTGTATAGGTAACCCGCCAAGACGGGTGCAGGAAGGTTCAGCAGAGAGGAAAACGTTACCGTGATGGACAGAATCTTCGCTCTTGCCATGTTGTTTTCGGCGTCAATCTCGTTGGTTAGGAAGGTTCTGGATACCGAGAATGCCACTGCGCTGTAAACACCCATGATGGCTCCTGAGACTAGGACCAGTGGTAGGTTACCTGTGGGCGAGTATGAAAGCATCAGCATCGACAGGGAACCCATCACGTACCCTGCGGACAAAGCCCTAACGAAGCTTCCTCTGGACGAAAGCTTCGGAACTACTAAAGAGACTATGACGAGAGCTGAGATTGATGAGACAGACGGCATCAGCGAGGCTAGATCTTCGCTTAACCCAATGCCCCTCACGTCTATCAGAAACAGTGACATGTATCTGGCAGCACCATAGTAGAAGTTCCCAACGACAAAAGTGAAAAGCAAAGCAGCCATTATTCGGTTTCTTCTGATCATGGACAAGGATGCTAGGTATCCCTTGAGCCCGGAAAATGTCTCCTCTTCCATAACCTGGTGGCTTATCTCGGTTTCTCTAAGGTACATCTGCCTTATCAGGAACATTGGTATCAGAGAGAGAAATGCGATGACGAAGAGTATTCTGGAACCTGAATCTAGGCCGTACAAGCCCACTAGGAGCCCAGCAATAGGGGTGGAAAGAGCGCCGATATTGTATATCGCTGAGACGTATCCGTAGATGCCAGATCTATGTTCCGGCTCCGTGTCCTCTACCAAGAGACACTCCCAAACCGCAAAGATGACAGAAGCCAACGCCTCCAACATGTAGGCAGCCAGCGCATACCAAATGTCTCTAGTGAGGAACCAAACAACAAGCGAACTCAGAAATCCTACACTGTCAAACAACATCAAGGTCTTTTTTCTTCCAAACCTGTCGGCCAAATATCCTCCTGCCAGAGGCGCAATGATCGAGAAGAAAGTGTAAACGGTCGACAGAAGGCCTATCTGCACCTCTGAGAGACCGATGGACTCCCTCAGAAATATAGTTCTGTAGAAGAAGATCCAACTCATAGGCAGACTCCAGAAAGGTTCTGTCAGCACCAACACCTTTGCATTTCTGCCCCATGTGGAGAAGCCCTTGGACGCCTTGGTGGACAATGTTCCCATTTCATCAACCTCTGGGGAATTGTATCTCTTAGTCACGATAGACGCTTTTGAGTCTTTTGCTTGCCAAAGGCAAAGATGCCGTTCAGCCCAGACCGATTGGCAAAAGAGGCGAAGGCGGTCAGCACGGAGATCTGACATCAAGAGCATCGTGATACTTCTTGCAGAAGTTTGGCAGCTTATTATCCAACCTAAGAGGCAAAAGGGCACTAGGGTTGTATCTATCTTCTTTCTTTCTCGTCTTTCCACCTGAGGATGTTTTCGAACCATTCGAAGTCTTTTTCAAGGTCTTCTTCAGCGGTTTCTCCTCGCTCTTCTATCCTCTGTAAGCCTTTTCTGGCGCGTTCGGCGTCTTCATGCATAATCTTAGCGAGCTCTTCCCTCATCGTGGAGGGGTACTTGTAGGGCTCTTTGATCTTTGCGTACAGAAGACCTCCCCCAAGTCTTCCGACAGCCGAGATCGCGTAGACCAGCTGCAGGGACGCCAGTTCTGCAAAGCCTATGCTAGCCGCCATGTCTGCGAGGTAGCCTCCGACTAGAGAGCCCAGGAAGGTGGACATTCCATTGAAGGTGTTGAATAGTGCGAAGGAGCCAGCCCTCTGTTCTTCAGGTATGATGTCGAGTAAGTAAGCGAAGACTGCTATCTCAACGGCGGCGATCACGATGCCTATGAAGAGGTCGACAACATACAAGTAGTAGACGCTGGTTGCGATTGCGTAGATCACGGGAACCAAGACTATGCCTGCACGACCGAAAACTATGAGGGGCTTTCTGCCCGCCCGATCCACGAGTCGTCCGACAAACCGCCTGACAATAAGGGACACGGAGCCTTGGATAACTGAGAGGTAGGCTATCTGCATCGTATCAGCCTTGATCACCTTCACAACGGTTATTGGAAAGATAGGCCAAGCCATCGCCATAAAGAAGCTATGGGCTACGCTGATCAGGCAGAAGGTTCGGAAGTTGGGGTTGCCTCTAAGTAGGGACCGCCAGCTGCCCCATTGCCTAGGTCTGGCTTCTCTTTTCTCGCGAAGGGTAAGCATTGTGAACGAAGCTGTGAAGCCGAATACTGCAGCCAGAATGAGAGGGATCATGTACATCTGTGATAGTGTCCCACCGACAATCGTCATTACGTATCCAGACATCAAGGTCGCTAGGATAGAGCCAAAGGACGCTGCCGCATTAATCGTGGCCGTTACTGACCCTCTGCCAGAATGAGGAACCATGTCGCCAATCAGGGCTGACCATGCAGGTGCAACCATGGAGCTGATGAATGCTTGAGCAACAGCCAGTGCAACGAGTTCCCCAGATGTCCTAACGTAGATCATTGGAAGCCAAAGAAGCGAAGAGAGGATGCTGCCGAGGACGATGAAAGGCACACGGCTTCCAAGCTTGTCGCTTACGTTTCCCCAAGGAACCTGCATGACGCTGGCTGAAAGGTTAGTCAGCGAGCGGAACCATCCCATTTCACTCGGCGAAGCCCCGAGCTGAACAGCATATACAGTCGTGTAGGGTGCCATGACGCCGTTTCCGAAGCTGGCTATTACAGACCGTAGATAGAGTGGCCTTAACGATGTTGGCCCGTTGATGGCTTGCTCGTTTGTTGAGTTGGCTTTTGCGTTTTCGGCTTCAGGAGTTGCAGGCATTTTAGGCTTCAACCAGAGGGAAGACCGATCTTCGATATTTATGTTTCTTTATATTCCGATGCTTCAATAATAGATTAGCTCAGTCTCAAGTAAGCTAGAAGAAGCCAGATACATCACGCGTCTGTGGGGTAGGAATGTCCGAAGACATCAAGAAAAGAGTCATCAGAGTTCTGATCAACCTTGGCGTTCTAGCCTTGATTGTCACGGTTTCCGGGCTTTCGATCCCCGGGATTGTGGCGCTGTTCTCGATTCTTCCATCAGAGGGGCTTTCTCTAGGCTCCTTCATCATCCTAGTTCTGGTCATAATCTCCACGTTTTTCGCCTTGCGAATCTTGATGGACACTATCAAGCTTGTGGATACCGCTTCAGACCTCCTTGTGAAACATATTCCAGGGCTCAACGACCGAAAAAGAATCTCCATAATCAGAGCCTTGAAAGAGGTGATCCTTGCCTTCCTCTTAGTGCTTCTGAGCACGGTAGCCTCTCCAGCCTTGCTCCTGATAGCCCGGATAGGTCCTTGGCTCTCTCTAGGCATGTCGGTCATAGTCCTTGTGATGGCGCTGGTTCTATTATATGACGCTGGGAAAACGTTGTACGCCATCTTCGAGTCATGGGTTCAACTCTTGACCGACAAACTTGCAGGTTCAGGAAGCCAAAGCCGGGCACCAAACAAGGAAGAAGCGGCATCAGCCTAGAAGATAGCTATCTTTCTCCCAATTGGTGGCGTGGTGAGGTTTGGTTGAGTTTGAGGTGCGTGACAGGGACCTTCTCGCAAGAATTGGCAGGTTGAAGACGAAGAGGGGCACGGTTGAGACGCCGGTTTTCCTGCCCGTCATCAATCCGGCCAAGCAGGCTGTGACGCCGAGAGAGATGTGGACCGACTTCGGCTGCAGGATGCTCATAACAAACGCGTACATAATCAGGAAGCAGCAGGGAGAGAAGGCAAAGTTTCGGGTTCATTCGCTTCTCGATTTTCCCGGCGTAGTCATGACGGACTCTGGAGCCTACCAGATTCTTGCCTACGGTAAGGTGGATGTGACACCAGAGGATATCGTACGATTTCAGGAGGAGATCGACTCCGACCTCGCCACGATACTTGACGTGCCGACTGGATGGAA
>CAYRBK010000055.1:0-9150 GCA_964422605.1 uncultured Candidatus Bathyarchaeia archaeon
ACCCTCTGTCCGAATTGCTGGATCAAGGCTGACTCGTTATAGATGCAGGTCTCGAAGGGACCTGGACGCGGTCCGACCTGACCCAGCTTTGCCCCTAGGAATTCCTCCGTAATGGAGCAGACGCGGACAAAGTTGGTTGCAGCTTCTTTGAAGGCTTTTTCCTCAGGGAAGACTATCCCGGCGAAAAGGAAGGGAATCTTCCTGCGATACAGTCCCGAAGAGACTGAAAGCGTCCCGCAGAAGGAGTCGGAAAGCCTGTTTCCATCCTTTGTAAAGGGTCCTTCCTTCGTAGCGAACAACAGGACTGGGCATCCCTGAAAGGCGTCAGCGATCTTGAGAACCGGTATCTCTTCTCCGAAGGTCATGGTTCCGATGATGATCCCCGCAATCCGCTCATTGTCGAAGAGCTGGATTACTTTGTCAGCGTCCTCTTCGTCCCTGACCAGGCCCTTCTTTGTCAGTTTCTCATCTGGAACAATCAGTTCAAGATTCTTGATTCCAGAGAGGGCTTTCAGACAGCGTTTGCGCATGTCTATAGCCCAATCCTCATTGAAGACTTGCCTGTGAGCGGGAACAAACCCGATCTTTACCTTTAATGCTTCTTTGGAAGACAAAACTCACCCTCCTTTGACAGAGTATTATTCCCGGCGAAGCTGATTTATAGTTTTCCCATCCAGCTCTTTCTGATTTGTCGGAGGGATGGATTCTTTTGTCAGACAGACAGACAGAGACGAGATGTTTCTTTCTTTTCCCACCCGTCGTGAATCATCTTGAGAACTCCATCTTGCATAGCGAAGGCATGGAGCCGTCCGGAAACGCTGCCTTTTCTGTCATGTTGATGCTTTGGCTTCTTTGAGCAGATTCCTCGCATCCTCTTCGGTCAGGCAATGCGTGCTTATCAGCAGACCTCTTGGTTTGAGCTTCGTTAGCAGAGGTATTGCCCGTTCTCTTGGAATCCCTTGTAGAACTAGCAGTTTCCCGCTTTCCTGTATTATCCTATAGAGGTGGAACCATTCGGACGACTCCACCGGCGAGTTGCCAGCTCCCGGAACCCATTGTATGCCGCTAAGTTCAGGTATTTTCAGCAGGGAATCCAGATGGGGAATCTCGCCGGGACCGTCTAGATGATATATGGTATAGTCCAACCGCTCACATTGCTCTCTGATGAGGGGTAGGGCGAACTCTCTGAAGAGTCTGGGTGAGAGCATGGCTGAGAAGTCGCATTGTATGGGATACCATCTCCGTGGCGCCCAGAGCCCCATCCACGCCGAATTCCCTCTGCTGTTGCCTCTAAGAATGCTGTAAAGCTCTTCGTAGCAGGTGTGCCAGACCTCAAGAATCTTCGAGCAGAGAGACTTGACATCCTGAGGATATCTGAGTAGGTCAACGATAAGCGTTTGGGACCCTCGCAGCGATGCGGCAATGTCGAGTATTCCGCCCAAGTCTGTTATTCCCGCCATGAACCTCCCTTCGCTTCTCTGGGAGGAGATTGAGGTTATGTTCTTGGTTCTCTGCCACCACTTGTTGGCTGGGTCGAATCTAAGATCTTTGAGTTCATCCCAGTCTTTGGGGGTTTCGAACCAGACGGTCTCGGAGTCAGGTCTGAATCTGGCTTCAGCCCCAATGTAGGTTGCTAGTACTCCCGGACCAAGGTTGATCCAGAGGTCTGGATAGGCGTCTCCTCCGAAGAATACCTTGGCGCACCACTCTTCAAACTGGTCGATTATCTTCTTCGGGCTGTCCGGTTCCTTTGCGAATCCCCAGTTCCACCACGGCGTAAACGAATGTCCCTTTCTTGCCGCTGTTACTTGAATCAGCGGTCGGTCGAGATCGTTTTCCCACCAAGCACTGAACCTCTCACAGACTTTGCCCCAGTCTTCCTTGTACAACATGCCTCTCCAATCCTCTGCTTCGGTCTGTCAGCTTTATGTCTCCACTAACCGGCTGGACCCTCACGCCGTAATCTTTTCGCAAGCTCCTTTTACTCCAGATGGATGCCATTATCATGCCCAATGAAGGTATCTTGTCATTCTACCTTTCACTTGCTCCTATTATAGCTATGCAAGCCTGTCTTCAGGCTCTCAGCTTCGTTGTTCTTCGAGATCGGCAGTGAGCAAATGGAGAAGGGGGGTATATATAGCCGCGAGGAATTATCTCACATTCTAGTAAGCGAATCCGAAGTGAAACCTCATGATGGTGAAAGTCATCGGCGTCCAGTCCAGTCCGAACTTAGATGGGCTAACATGTCGGTTGGCTAGAGCTGCACTGGACGGTTGCCAAGCCGAAGGAGCAGAGACAGATCTTGTACACCTGAACCAGTTGAATATTGAATCCTGCAGGGCTCATGACAGGGGGTGGGGGACCTGCCATGAAAAAGGCGAATGCCTTTTGAAGGACGATTTTCAAAGTCTGAGAGCCAAGATCAACAAGGCAGATGCACTCGTCTTTAGCACGCCAGTCTACTTCGGAGACGTCAGCGAGTCAGCGAAACGTTTTCTGGACAGGTGGCGCAGATGCGAGATCTTCAACCGCGAAACCTCGCCGCTGAAGGAGAAGCTAGCTATCGGGATTGCAGCTGCCGGAGGTTCGGGAAGAGGAGCCGTCAACGCCCTACTCAGCCTAGAGGCATATCTTAGATACCTTCAGTTCGCGGTCTTTGACTTGGTCACCGTAACCCAAGTCTCCAAAGAGCACAAGCTGGAGATGCTGAAAGTTGCCGGCAGAAGAATGGTAAGCCACATCAGAAAAACATGAAGAGGTTTGGAGCCAGAGAAAGAAGCAGGCGACCTTTCAATCCAGCACCTTGAGTATCCTAAGGTCCAATCCTTCGATCTTCAATGTACCGGCTGCCTTCTTGCCCGTCAGAAGGTCTTGGTATATTTTTCCGTCACAGGCGATCTCTAAGGCGTCTTCGTCGAAGTTCAATGCAAAGACTATGTGCCCGTCGGAACCTGATCTCTCGGTCGCCTCGAGACCAGCAGCATAGGGCAATACCGTTTCAATCTTATGTTTTTTCGTCAGCCAGTCCGCTAAGGCTGAATAGAACGCTGGATCAGCGAAGGTTCCGATATAGATGGCGGTTCCGTTGCCGAATCTGTTCATGGTTACAGCTGGTTTCCCACTATACAGCCCTATTTGGTATCGAGCGGCAGCCGTAGCCTCTCCGGGCAATAGTTTCTCTGCCCAGTTCTTGCATGCGTGTCTGCCCTCTCTTCCCAGCTCTGCCTTGACAGTTTTGATCTCAACCTTCCTGTCGCCCGGCAAGCCTGTGTATTCTTCAATGGTTATCCCGAAAAGATCAGCCAGTCGCCCAGGCAAAGGCTCATTGACTATGATATTGTTCCAGTCTTTTGCGCCTGTTCTGGGCGTTGCGACGAGAACCCCGCCCTTCTTCACGTATGCCTTCAGGTTCCTCTCGACTCGGTCGTTCAGCAACATCATGGAAGGAGCAAAGACAGCCTTATACTTGCCCATGTTCTCGGTGGACGGGTTCACGAAGTCTGCGGGAATGTTCCTTGAGTAAAGAGCCGTGTAGCAGTCGAGGGTTGGCTGCCAGGAATTGATGCCGTAGTAGTTCTTGTCCGCATAGTCAACCTCGAGATCCATAGCCCATATGTTGTCGTAGTCTAAGGCGATAGCAACCTCTGCCTCAACTGATGTTCCGGCAACATGAGGCGCAATCTTTCTCAGTTCTTCTGAGACCTTCTTGACCTCTGAATATCTTCTCCTCGGAACGCCGTCATGGTCAAGTATTCCATGCCAGTACTCCTCGCATCCAAACCTGCACGACCTCCACCTGAAATATATTGTTCCATCCGCTCCCCTGGCAACCGACTGGATTGTCCAAAGCCTTATCTCGCCAGGTCGGGGTATGGGCGCCCTCTCAGTTCGGACAGCCCCGCTCTGGAGCTCCATTGTCCAGTAAGGTTTCTTCTTCAGACTTCTCATGACATCGTGCGCCATGGCGGAAGCAGCGAGGTTAGCGTCTCTGCTCCACATCGGATAGTAGTCGAAAGAAACCAGGTCCAGAGGCTCCGCGAGCTTGAAGTAGTCTAGCTCTTTGTACAGACCCATGAAGTTGTGTGTTACCAGCTGGTGGGGCGCATGCTTGCGGATTATGTCTACTTGTGTCTGTTGGTATCTGACCCAAGAGTCGCTGGAGAAGCGTCGCCACTCAAGGTTAAGGCTTGGGCTCTGCATTGAAAAGGGCGGTCTCGGTGGGCAGATCTCGTCCCAGCTTCCGTACTCCTGCCCCCAGAAGATGAGTCCGCAAGCTTTGTTGAGCTTTTCAAGAGACTGGTGTTTTCTTTTGAGCCATTCCCTGAAGGCTTTGACACAGTCTTCGCAGTAGCACAGTTCGCTGGCGTGGCAACCGAATTCGTTGTCAATCTGCCAGCCGATGACGCTCCGGTTATCCCTATAATGGAGAGCCATCTTCTCAACTATTCGCTTCGAGTGTTCAATGTAGTGGGGATTGTTAGGGCAATAGTTCTTCCTCGTCCCCTCTGCTGCCCTTCTTCCGTAACCATCCAATCTCAGAACATCGGGATGCGCCTTAACTATCCAAGGAGGCGGAGCAGCCGTAGGTGTGCCAAGGATGGTCCTTATGCCCTTCCCACCCAACAGTCCGATAGCCTTGTCAAGCCACTCGAAGTCATATTCGTCCTCTCTGGGTTCAATCTTGCTCCAGGCAAATTCAGCGAGTCTGACGGTGTTGAAGCCAGCTCTGCTCATCAATTCAGCGTCCTTCGGCCACCTCTCCTCAGGCCAATGCTCCGGATAGTAGTCTGCGCCAAAAACCAGCGACATAATCACTCCTCCTCACACCTATGTGCGAAAGCTATGGTCCCGGAAGGCTATTATAGTTTTTCATGGAACGGTGTAAAACCTATATATGCCGCAGAACGTAGATTATCCCAAGTCTGGAACATTGGAAGGCTCAAACGTGTCCCTTCGACGACAACCCGCGGTTAGCCTGGCTCTGCTTTTGGCGATGCTGATCGCGGCTCATCCGTTAGTCGTCAGAGGTGCTCCTCCTTCGCTGTCTATCTCAGGCAAGGTTACAGACGGTGTGACCGGGCTCCCAATTTCTGGCGCGACTGTGTTGATTTGGGATTTGAACACGCTTGATAGGCCGAGATGGGGGTCGGGCCTGTACCTAACCGACGAGAGAGGAGAATATAACGTATCTAGTCCCTATGCGAAATCAGGCCATACTTATCTGATCTATGTGTATAGAGGGAACTTCACCGAAAAGGTCGGAGACTACATCCCAGCCGTCAAGAGGCTGAAGCTCGAGTCTTCGATAGATGTCTCTTTTTCCTTGGTGCCGGGCGCTCTCATTGAGCTGGAAGGTAGACCGTACCTCGTTCAGTCTTCTAGTCCGGGCGCAGGTCGCTTGTTCATCAAAGTTCTGAGCGAAACTGGGCTCAATGCCTCGTTCATAAGTGAGTTTGGGGATTCTGTTGATACCTGGTTTCTCGGTTTGGATAGAAATCTTGCCATTGTGCCAGCGGATACGCCGGTAACATTGGAGGCGCATGTGTGGTTCTTTTCGGTTGAGCGGAGACGCATAGAAAAAGAGGTCTTCCATCTCTACAACGGTTCGTCGCCTTTCCTGCTATCTCAGGGCGGCAAAGCGTCCAGTCAGATTTCCAGTTACAGTCTTAGGGGAGGTCTAAGGTATGTCGAATCCACGTTTGTAGAGGTCTCCTCTCAGCTAGATCAGGCGCAAGGCGTGGGGTTCGTGGTGTTTGAAGAGAGACGCAAGCTGGCGTCACAGATTGATCCATCCAGCGTAAACCAGAAAATGGTTAAGGCGAGCTCCATTCTGACGCGCGCACAGAACGATCGAGACTATCTGGAAGTCTGGACTCTACTCCGCGAGGCGTTGGCAACGATGGATGTGATCTCCATGAGCCTTCAGAACATGCGCCTAGTCAGCAAGACCAGCGCCGTCTACCTCTCCGCGATAATGGCAACCTTCAGCGCTGTTTTGGCCTTCTTTCTGTTTGAGGACAATAGGAGAAAGCTCTATTCCAGCATAGCGATCTATGCCATCTTCCTCGTTAGCCTGTATCTCACTTACCCTGGCGCGCACATAATAATAGATGAGAATGCTTTTCTTTTTCTCCAGTCCGCCGCAATCTCGCTTTTAGCCGTCTTGGCAGTAGTCTTCGGCCTTCCACGCCTCTGGAGGGAAAGGGAGATTGAAGGAGAGGTATCTTGGAGAAGCGCAACCTCAATAATCTTTTCCATGGGTAAGAGGCAGATAAGACGTAAGAGGATACGGGGCACCTTCACCATACTTTCAGTGATCATACTCGTCTTGGCTTTCACGTCTCTAACCTCGTTCGGCACAGTCTTCGGCATAGTCTCTGAAGAGCTGACCGCGACACCGCCCTCAGACGGCGTGATGGTGAAACGGGTGATGAATGAGACCTCGCTCCTCTTTTCTCCCTTAGGGTCGGACGATCCGGAAACGCTCTCAAAAATACTGAGCATCGAAAATGTCGCGCAGAGGTACAAGAACATTCCGAGTTCCAGTCCTGCGGCTCGCCTTGTGAATCCTGGGAATGGCGACAGCTGGTTCGTTTATGGAGTCCTTGGCGTTTCGCCGCAGAATGAGTCGATCTACACTCGGCTAGATGAGAGTGTTGAGGGTAGTTACCTAAGCGAAGCTCGATATGACGAAATTCTGCTGAGCAGGAGCGTGGCTAGCAATCTAGGCGTGGGAGCGGGTGAGAACGTGACTCTGCAGGTCTTGGGGACACAGGTTTCAAGCGTGTTCACTGTCACCGGGATCATCGATGATGAAGAGTATATGAGCCTCATGGACCTCGACGGCGTTCTCTTCGGGCCTTCACGCCTCCTTGAAGATGGGTCTGTGAGAAGATGCAACAGTACCGAAGTTGTGGTGATGAACTGGAAAGCGGCGGATAGTCTTCAAAGGACGATTGACGCACAGCAGCCGGAAGGAGCACCCCGGTTTGCAGTACTGTCCGACATAGTCTTCCAACCTAGGGCTGATGCCACCATGGATTCGCTTGTCAGAACTCTCATATTCGTGTTCAGTTACGACGTGTTTGTCTCTTCCGAAGGCAAGATTACTTATTACCACATGGGTTCCTATATCGAGCTGAAGGGAGCTGCAGAGCTCCTAATCCCCTTGGTCATGGTCGGCCTGAACGTTGGCATGGTCATGATGAACAGCGTCTACGAACGCAGAAAAGAGATAAGAACCCTTTCCATGCTTGGTCTGAACCCGACTCACATAGGACTGATCTTCGTAGCCGAGGCAGTAATCTTGGGCATGGTCGGAGGCAGCCTAGGCTACTTGTTCGGGCTAGGGTTCTACAGGATCATGGTGCTATTTGGCCAGGAGCTCATGGTTCGAGAGAAGTTGGAGTGGTGGTGGAGCGCAATCGGCTTCGCGATAGCCCTCTCCGCATCAGTCCTCTCATCCATCAGGCCCGCAGCTCTAGCGGTCAGCACCTATACGCCCTCCAAAGTCAGAAGAGTCAAGATGGCTGAGAAGGAGGCAAGAGTCCGCAAGGAGGAGCTGTTTAGGGCTTACCAGGCTAGGCAGCTGAGCATGCCTGTCAAGGTTCCTTTGAACGAGAGGATTTTCTTCATAGGCTTCTTCTTGGACCGTCTTGACGATCTGAGAACGGGTTTTATTGAGAGGGTTGAGAACGTCGAGGATGTTCCGGAGCTGGAGAATGTCCGAGGCGAACTCGTCAAGGAGATCAGGTTCGAATATCGCTACGAAATCTCTGGCAAAGAAAGGAAGACGAAAAACAGTCTCGTCATGACTAAGAGTCCTCAGGAAAACTACTACCGCGTAAGGCTAGTCACGGAGCCCGCTGTTCCGGGAATGCCTGAGGACACGATAGAGCGGACGATCGATTTCGTCAACGACATCTGTCTATACTGGGCTAAGAACAAGAAAAGGCTCATGGGTGCCTAACCCTCAACTGGGTCCATCAATCTCCTGCCGCCCAGGTTGGGTGTGGACGATCAACCTAAATATGGCTTCCCTTCACTATTCTGGTCTATGTGACAGCGTGAAGGTTACTGGTGTCGAAGATGTCTAGGCTTAGGAAAGTCTCTCCTTTCTCGTTCTTCTCTTTCTTCTACTTTGCGGCTGGAATTGGATTGGTGATAGCCCTCTTTCAGTCCAGTTCGGTTCCGGTTCATGTCGGTCTGCTTGGAGTTCTGAGCCTAGTTGTCTCCTATGGGCTGAACAGGATGAAGAGGTGGGCTCTTTTCTTGACGGTTCTGACTGCCTTGCTAGGTGTACCATTTGGGAGCGTAACCATCTACGCCATCTACCGCGTGTTCGGGTTGGGGCTGTCGGAGATTCCCCTTCTCTCGATGATGATCCTGCATCTTGCGCTTTCGGTCATTTCGCTTTTCTACGTGATAGCGAGAAGGGACAGATTCGGGTAGTCTGGAATCTGCCTAGTACCTATGTTTCATCTTCAGTGCTCAGGGCTGGGCATCTTCCACTCTTGGAACCTTAACCTATCGTGTAGAGGTTGGAGCCTTGGAAACTCGCTCCAAGATGCCGCAGCTTAAAATATGGGAGTCTGGACCTATACTTCATCTAGTGCGACGTCACAACAGATGATAGGCGGCGTCTATCACAATGTTTCCTTCCAGATCGCGGAAGTACGTGCGTCTAGGGGCGAAGGAAGCTTATGAGAGCATTGTTTTCCTTCTGCAGGAGAATCTGAAGGCCGACATGATGGAAGGCAAACAGACCGAACCCCTTTCTGTGAAAGCAAAGATGGGCGGAGCTTTAGGGGTAGCGGTTGAGGTCCGAGTCTTTCCTGAAGGCGGCGTCAGCGCTTTAGAGTTGAGTTTCAGCTATAGAAACCTTCTGTTGTCCTCCTTCTTCGTTTTTACTGCAGTGATAGCGGTAAGCCTAGTGTTGCAGACAGCGATCCCGCTTGTCGGTCTGGCTCTCGTTCCTGTTTTGGGCTACCGGATGAATTCCTCCGCAAGGAGTTTCCTGGATGCTTTGAACGAAGCCTTGCCTCATCTGGAACGGGAATCCGCCCGGAGGGCTCTCAACGAGGACCGGAAACGGTGGCAGTTGGAACCGAAGGACGCTGATGGCCTTTACAGAAGGCTGCGTGAGAAACA
>CAYRBK010000056.1:0-8796 GCA_964422605.1 uncultured Candidatus Bathyarchaeia archaeon
GAGATGAGAAGAGGATTCGCGGAAGGTTTATATGGTGTAAACATATCTGTTTACGTAGTGGCGCCTATGAAGTCGGTTCAGGTGAGAATGCCTGATGAGACAGTAGAGCAGATCGACCGGTGGGTAAGTGAAGGAAAATTTAAAAGCAGAAGCGAAGCAGTGAAGATGATTGTCTCCGCTTATCAGGAAAGAGAACGCACAAGAGAGTTCTACAAAATGCTAGTGGAGCGAAGCAAAGAAGCAAAAGAGAAACCGCAAGACCTTATACCCTTAGAGGAAGTTGGTTGACGTATCGTGTTCTTCTCCATCCCAAGGCTGCCCGCTTCCTGAACAAAGTGGACCTCCATCTTAGGAGGAGAATCAGAGATTCGCTGAGAGGACTGGAAGAGTTCCCTCTTGAAAGGGGTGAACGGCTTAAGCATTCGTCCTTTTGGAGGCTCAGAGTCGGAGATTACCGTGTGATCTACGAAGTGGACGATGAGAAACGGGAGGTCATCATCCTGTTCATCGGGCACAGACGCGATGTGTACGATGATTTCGCCAGGCTCTTGTGACATCAGATCCGCCTTTCCCGAAAGGCTCTTTCGCCGCATGATTTCCAGTTCTGAAAGGATTGGCGATAAAAAAGGTTTATTAACATTCGTGGGGCATGTATACGAGGTATTCGTTGCGGTTTAGCTAAAGCTGATGAAAGGCCGTTGCACGTTATCCGTAAGTTTGGACGGTGAAGATGATTCCGTTGGAGATCAAGTTTCTAGGCGGAGCAAGAGAGGTTGGAAGGGCCGCCGTCTCCGTCAAGACCCAGAAAACCCAGATTCTCTTGGACTACGGCGTTATGCTCAACCACACGCCCGGTTTTCCGATGCATGTCTCGCCTAAGGAAGTTGACGCCGTGGTTATGACGCACAGTCACCTCGACCATTCAGGCGCGATTCCTATATTTCACATCCGCGACCCGAAACCTGTCTACGGGACTCGGCTGAACTTCAACCTTGCCAACCTGCTCATCAAAGATTTTGTGCACCTTGCGAGTTACTATCTTCCCTTCGAGTATCTTGAGCTCCGTACGATGATGAGAAGCCGGAAGGACGTCAACTATGGAGAAGAGGTCGCGGTTGGAGACATAGGGTTCCAACTCCTGAACTCGGGGCATCTTCCGGGAGGTGCCTCGGTTCTTGTCCAAGCTGAGGGGAGGCGGTTTGTCTACACCAGCGACTTCAACTCGACAGAGACGAAGCTGCTTCGCGCTGCTAATCTCGACTACGGGGAACTGGACGCCCTGGCTATCGAGAGCACCTACGCCGACGAGGACCACACTGAGAGGAAAATTCTTGAACAGAAGTTCGTCAGCGAGGTGACTGAAACCGTGGAGGCTGGGGGAACAGTTCTCATTCCAGCCTTCAGCGTCGGGCGCGCTCAGGAGATTGCGTGCGTGCTTGCGGCTTACCATTTTGAGTATCCCGTTCTTATGGACGGCATGGCCCGGGAAGCAAGCAGGGTTATGATGGGACACCTTGACCTTCTTCGAGACCCAAGGCTTTTCATGGACGCGATGCACATGGCGGCTTGGGTGGAAAGCTGGAGAGACCGCAAGGAAGCCGCACATAAGCCGGGAGTTATCATCTCGCCCGCTGGTATGCTGAAGGGTGGTCCGGTAGGCTCCTATGTTGAGAGTGTTGGGAAGAAGGCTAGAAACGCAGTCTTCCTTGTTGGCTACCAGATTCCGGGAACTCCTGGGAGAGAGCTGCTCGAGAAGGGCAGATGCGTCATAGACGGGAAAATGCAGAAGGTCAAAGCGAAGGTTGGCTTCTTCGATTTCTCCAGCCACGCAGGGGCAAAGGAGCTGAAAGAAACCGTGAAGAGCCTCAAGGGAAACCCGACAGTATACACGGTTCACGGCGCCGAGGGAAACTGCCCGAAGTTCGCAAAGTGGATCAAGGAGGAGGTGGGGCTGGAAGCCAAAGCGCCAAACCCGGGAGACACATTCGTCGTCTGAAGATGAGAGCAAGAAATAACTTGGGCTGTTCCAGTTGAGAATCGTCGTCCTGCCCGTTGACGCTGTGAATAGAAAGGTTTTAAGCGAAATTCAAAGCGGGCTTTCCAGAGTTTTCCGGGGAAGCATCTGTGCCTTATCCGAAGATGTTCTTCCGATCTCTGTGGACGCTTACGATCTCTCTAGGCGGCAACACGTTTCGGCCAGACTCCTATCGGACGTCCATGCATACGCCGAGAAATCCGATGCCGGAGTTGAGAAGGTTTATCGTACTCTGGGAGTGACAGATGTCGACATCTATGCGGCAGGATTGAACTTTGTCTTCGGCGAGGCTGAATGCCCCGGAAAAGCCGCCCTGATATCGCTTTTCAGGCTTAGGCCCGAGTTCTACGGCGAGCCCGCGGACGAGACGCTTTTCCACGAAAGAGCCTTGAAGGAGGCTGTGCACGAGATAGGGCATACGTTGGGGGTGAGACACTGCGGGGAGCCGTTATGTGTGATGTATTTCTCTCTGCACATCGGCATGACTGACCGTAAGAGGCTAAGTTTCTGTCCAGTGTGCAGTGCAATAGTCGACAGATCTGCCTCAAGGTTCTAGGGGCCTCGCAACCGTGAGACCTCTTCTACGAGTCTTTCAAGCTCCTCTTCAGTGTTGTAGAAATGAGGCGAAACCCTTACGCCGTTCATACGCGCCGAAACAATTATGCCTCTTTCTCGGATCTTCTCAACCTTCCCTCCAGGCTCATCGGTCAGGAAGTTAACGATGCCCGAACGTTGCCCCGCCGCCTCAGGCGTCTGAACCTTAAAGCCTTCTTCTTTGAGTCTCTCGATCAGATGACCTGTCAAGCTTAAAACGCGGCTCTCAACCTCACCAACTCCAACCTTCAATAGCAGCTTCAATGCAGCCGCAGCACCGACGTAGCTGAGGATGCTTGGTTCGCCTGTCTCGAAGCGGCTTGCTGTCTCGGAAAGCCTCAGTTCGCGGTTGTCCCAGAGCTCCACGGTCTCGAAGACTTCGTGTTTGACGCTTGCCCATCCGACGAAAATAGGCTCAAACCTTTCAGCCAAGCCTTTCTGGACGTAGAGGAAGCCTGCTCCAGAGGGTCCGAGGAGCCACTTGTAACACGAAGTTGCCAAGAAATCGAGATCGTCACGTTTGGCGTCTATCTGCAGAGCGCCGGCGGACTGGCACGCATCCACAATGAGATATGCTCCATGTTCATGAGCAATCTCGGCTAGGGCTTTCAAGTTGTTTCTGAAGCCGTTAGAGTACTCCACATGGCTTACTGTGACGGCTACGGTGTGGTCGTCAACCGCCTCTTTGAAGTCTTCGAGATGGAGTGCGCCGCCAACGTTCTTGACGTACCGGACCTGAACCTGAGGCTTCAGCCGGCTTCTCAGCCATGGATAGACGACTGACGGAAACTCAAGATCCGTCGTAACCACATTGGACCCTGAAGGATACTCAAGCACGTTAGCCGCTGTGCAGAGGCCGGTGGAAGTGTTCGGCACCAACGCTATCTCCGAGGGGTCAGCGTTCACAAGCTCAGCAAAGAGCCTTCTAGCCTCTTCGAGGTCAAACGGTTCCTCTTCCTGGACTGAAGACTTCTCAAGATAGGCTTGAACAGCCTCCAAAACTGGCTTAGGAAGCGGAGAAACACCTGAGTGGTTGAGGAAGACTTTCTGCCTTGTGACTGGGAACTCTTCTCGAGTCTTCTCGATATTCAGCAGATGGACACCTTCCTTGAGATGTAGAACTTTAAATGTCTTCCTGCCTAAAACGCTATTTCCTGCAGGATTTCCTTCGGCTTGTACGTCTGCGGATGGTAGAGCGGATGAGCCGTGCAGAAGGACACACCTTCAAGGAGCTTCCTCTTGTCCCATGTCGGAGGCTCCGCATCTCCACGCCTAGGAAGCCACATGAGATGCACTGTGAAAGGTTCGTCTATGTGCTTGGTTTTGTGGGAGACGTGGAGTGAATCGATTGACTTGAAGCCGAGCTTCTCCAACTGGTCTCTCTTCAGCCAGGGGCTCCAGTGTCCTTCTAGGCCTAGGGTTGCGAAGCCGGCGGCGGAAGGTTCTGTCTTCACAATCTCCTCCAGCAACCTCGCGCCGAAACGGTGACCCTTAGCCCTCCTAAGCACCCAGATGCAGTTGATGACAATGATATCCTTGCCTTTTATCGAGTAGGCTGAACCCTCGGGAGACGCATACTCCACGGTGCCCACGACATCGCCCTTGAAGACTAGGATATTTTTGCGGAACCCCTCCGGGATGGCGGCATCAAGATATTCGCTGCGTCTCCGATACTTCGCAATGGCCCTTGGTACCAGACAGCCATAGAGAAACCGTTCATGACGGCTACTGGTAGTTACGTCGATGACAGCGACATCATCGCCCGACATTTCACACGTCCAAGAAGAGACTATGTTCAAGGCTGGATAAGGCTAACGGTGGGTCTGCATTCCTGCCGGACCGTCTCATCAGCGTCTAGCTATCTGATGAGGGTGGCTGAACGGCCATCTTCTCCACCTGCCTTATGTCTGTGAAAAGCCATAACAGTGTCAGACTTAGGGCCTCCAGAATACTACAACTCTTGTAGAGGTTGGCTGTTCCCACAGTCTCTGCCAACGGTCCAGAAAGAACCATGCCCAGAGGCGAAGCAACATTGGCCAGCGACGAAATGACTGAGTTCACTCTGCCAAATATGTTCACTGGGATAACGGTCTGCATTATTGTCTGAATTGACACGTTGATTATTGGGAGAGAGAAACCTATGACTAGTACGCCTGCTGCCATAAGCCAAAACATGCCCTGTGGGGTGAGAGCTACTATGCCGTATGCTAGAGACCCGATGTAAAGGAAGACTGCAGTCACCACCATTTTCTTCTTGAACCCCTTGATCACTGACATTAGCAGTCCCCCTGCAAGCATACCTCCTTGGAAGGATGCCCCAATAAAGGCAAGGTCTTTGGCTTCTCCAAGGTGGTCGACTCTTACATAGTACGCACTAAGGGTAGGCAGGGGCATCATTAGGAAGTTAAGAACAGTAGCAGAGACTATCAGGGCCAGTAGGCCTTCCTTACTCTTAATGAAAGCCAAGCCCTCGATGAAGTCTCTTCTGAAAGAAGGTATGTCCTTACCCTCTTGCTTCTTCGTCACAGAAGGTATACTGATAACTAGAAGAGGGACCAATGCGACAATGAAAGTGGCTGCGTCAATCCAGAGGATCTGGTGGATTCTCCAGATTTCCAGCAGGAGGGCTGCAGCAAGCGGTCCGACGAAGTTGACCACTCCAGAGAAAAGGTAGTTTAGACCATTCATGCGGCTGAGTTTGTCGCTGGGAACCATCAAAGGAACTAGAGCTGATACCGCTGGAAAATGAAACGCTTGAAAGACACCTCTGACGATTGATATTGCTATCACATGCCAGATTGAGACAATGTTGAACCAAAACATAACGATGAGGCTCACGGTGGCTAAAGCCTGCAGGAGGTCCACAACGCCGATCAAGGCTTTGCGGTTCCATCGGTCTACATAAACGCCTGCGAGAGGGGACAAGACTACTGTCGGGGCAAAGCCAGCAAAAGTGGCGACTGAGAGATAGACGGCGCTTTCGGTCTCAAGAGTTATCCACCAGACTATCACAAACTGCGCAATGGATGACCCCAGCAGTGAAGTCAGCTGTCCCGACCAGAAGAAGAGGTAGCTCCTAAACGTCGCGCTGTCAGCCAGCGTCTCCAACCGCATCAACCTCTTTCCAATGAGACTTTCGATACCGATCTCTCACCTACAAACTAGTGGAGGATATAAAGATAGCACTTGGCTACGCAGTTGTATCTGCAATCCTCAATATCCCATTTTCCTATAGTATCAGCCACAGCAGTATCAGTCCGCCCACTGCGAGTATGTTCAGAGCGTAGACTTTGACCAATGCGAGCAGTTCGACACGAGGCGGGAGTTCCATCGCCATACATATTCCTCCTTTCTCTTTGTCACTTATTGGGGGTGGTCACTGAAGGTAACGATTATGGGTAAAAGTTGTCAGACATCTGGTCACTTGAGGATTGAGTTTGCGCCCTATCATGAGGAGATCATCTTGGTCCCATCGGCAAATGCCATGGAAAAACGACGATGCACCTGTCTCTCCATAATCCTCTTATCCGCAGACCCTAACAGAATATCGCGGTGGCTTGCTTGGTGATTCGAGTCTTAGGGATTGTTGGCAGCCCAAGGGTGGGAGGGAACACTGAAAGCTTAGTAGCCGAAGCCCTTAAGGTTGCGGGTGAGGAGGGCGCTGAGACCGAACTGGTGAGGCTGGCTGACAAAGAGGTAAAGCCTTGCGATGGATGCCTGTCATGTAGAAGGACGGGTGAATGCCGGATAGAGGATGATTTCAGGCCGATCTTTGACAAGATAGTTGAGGCTGACGGGATAATCCTCTATTCGCCGGTTTACTTTGGGTCTGCGGCGCCTCAGATCAAAGCCCTCATCGACCGGGCAGGATATCTTTCAGGCGTAAAGGGTAGAGTCTTCGAGAATTAAGTCGGAGGCGCCCTGGTTGTCGCGAGGACATGCCACTCTCGCATGAGGACATCTCCGTAGCTGCATGGGCGGATGCCATGGAAAAGGCGATCCACATGTCTCTGCAGAATCCTTTTGTCTTTTCACAGGCAAACTTGGGTTGAGAGGACGGCGAAAGGTTCATAGTCATCATTATATCGAGGACGCCGTGGGTTATCCTTGACTCCTTTAATAGATGCGCTTTCTATATGTGACACTTGACATTGGGTTTGGTGATGGATGTCGACGGCGAAGCTGGTAGGAAGTTATGCCAAGCCTGAGTGATCGAATCTTGCCGATCCTCGGAGACATAAAACACTGGGGTAGGAACGCCAAGATTACCGTGTTCACAGAAACTTTTTGGAGTATGCCGATTTCATGGATTCTTTTCTACCAAACAATTTTCATGAGGGAACTCGGAATAGGTGAGGCCTTCATTGGCTATTGTGTGTCAATAAGCCTCATTCTGCAAGCTTTCCTTCCAGTACTTGGTGGATACCTCGCCGACCGGTTTGGCAGAAAACGGACGATTATGTTCTTCGATGCTGCCGGTTGGATAGGAACTACCGTCACTTTTTTCCTAGCGAAAGAATTCTGGGAGATAATGTTGGCGATGGTTTTTCAAGGGTTGCCTTATGCAATTGAAGGCGTCTGGGACGCATATCTTGGTGAGGATACGAATCTAGAACATAGAACAGGTGTCTTTGGTTTCATCCGGTTGATATGGATAGTTGCTGGGCTTATGACCCCCGTTGCGGGGGCTTTGGTTTCTCTTTACGGCATTGAACAGGGATTTCGGTACATTTCGCTTGTGGGAATAGCCACTACTTCTATTATGCTTCTTATTCGTCAAATACTGCTCAGAGAGTCTGAAATAGGGAAGATGCTCTCATCTTCTGGCGGTAGTATCTCCTCTAAGCCCAAGAGCTATATCGGGACATTAAGGATGGTTGCTAAGCACAAAGAAGTATTGATACTTCTTATTCTTTCCGCGATTCAAGGCATATCAGCGAAGATGATAGCTACATTTAGACCACTATTCTTGACCGATTCGAGGGCACTGGCTCTAGATGAGAGCATGGTGTCGGTCATACCCGCAGCTTCATCAACTTCAAGCATATTAGGTCTGTTACTGGTCATCCCGAGATTGAAGTCTAAACACATCAGGGAAGCTCTCATGTTGAGTTATATGTGTGGTTTTCTGGGTCTCGTGGTGCTCACGACGGCCCCTAGGGAATCCATGTTTCCAGCAGTCGTATCTGTTGTGTTTGACAGTATGCGGTTCCTAGCAGTCTTTTCAATTATGCCTGTACTCATGTTCAACACAGTCAATGAAGCAGATCCCTTTGCGCAGGCAAAAATCATGTCTCTGATGACGGCTTTTTCTGCTATGGCTTCGTGGCCGGTGCCAGCAGTCGGCGGATACTTGTATACCATAGATCCTGCCTTTCCGTTTCTGGTAGCTTCAGCCTCTCTCATTGTAGGTGCAGGACTGTTGCTGAAAAGATGATCAACTTCCCGACTGCAATGTTTTTCCTTCTTCCTTGCTATCGTAACGGCGGTCATAGATGAAAATGTGGCTCTTAATATGACATTCGAATCTCTTTGTCGTACAAATTGAAGCTTTGTCTTTTCTAATGGTCCGCGATCGACCCAACACTGAACACTTTGTGGCTGAAGCTCTAGTGGTTGCTGGTGAGTAGGGCTGCACAAAACTTCACCTTTGCTCAGTTGCTCTTCTTCTTCCTCCAGTAAGGCATGATTGTGCCAGGCTCAACATACTGGAACATAGCCTTCGGGAGAGAGAAAGGCGAAGTCACAATAGACGAGGAAGGCATGAACACGGCAAGAAACTTCGCAAAGAAAATGGTCTGGCTCATAAAGAAGCTCAAAGTACCTGAGCAGCCTGAACCTAAAGTGCGCTAGACCTTTATCTCAGTCAGCTCCCAGCCCGATTCCTTCATCATGCTACGGAACTCTTCTCGGCTGATTAGTTGCAGTTCAGCAGCTCTCAGGATGTCGGCTACGTTGATCAGTGGTTTTTCAGGTGTTCCCCAGTTTAGGCGGCAACCAGCCTTCTTTGAGTCGAACCCAGCCTGTCCAACGATTGGTGCGAAGACCTCTTTCTCTATCATGCGCTTTATGAACCTCTGCAGCGCATAGACCTTCTTTTCAGCCAGTTCCACAGCTGCCTTAGCTGAGGCTTCTGTGAAACCCGGCGTCGTAAAGAGTTTCGGCAA
>CAYRBK010000057.1:0-8523 GCA_964422605.1 uncultured Candidatus Bathyarchaeia archaeon
TAGCCCCGGCATTCAATCACTGTCCATTTCGAAGAGGGGCCGTGGTCTAGCTTGGTCTAAGATTCGCGCCTGGGGCGTGCGAGGTCCTGGGTTCAAATCCCAGCGGCCCCACATGCACGTATGTTCACCGCAGGTCGACCCCTGAAGGAAGCATCTATCCGTGAGGCGTCAGGAAGCCTTGCGCTGTGGAAGAAAAGAGTGAAACCACAAACAGCCGAGATCATGTCTTCTGTCGCCAATGTCTGATCCTGCCGAAAAGCATTAACGGCTAGACATTCTTACTTTCTCCCCAGTCTCATCCAGGAATCCGATGGATGTTCAAGTCAAGTTGAAGGCCTGCATAACCTACCACGAGAATTTCGTGCAGTATGACCTCGGCGTCAACCACCCGTTCAGAGGAGACAGATTCGTAAAAGCCAAGAACTTCTTCGACGAGAAAGGACTGTCAAAGTCGCCAAAGGTGTTCTACATAAGTCCGAAGCCTGCGATACGGGAAGATCTGCTCAAAGCTCATGCCGAAGAATATGTGAACTTGATCTTTCGTTTGGCTGAACTTGGCAGGCCCTATGACATAGATACCCCGGTTTCCAAGAGCATGGTTGAGGCTCTGATGCTGATGATTGGCGGGGTAAAGGAGGCAGGTACAGCCATTTTCGAGGGCAGAGCTGACAGGGCTATAGCGCTCGGAGGCGGCTTTCACCACGCGGGCAGAGACTATGGGGGCGGCTTCTGCCTCTTCAACGATATCGCCATCTTGGTTGAGCATCTGCGCGAAAGGTTCAGCATCAAACGAGCGCTAATCCTAGACTACGATGTCCATTTCGGAAACGGAACAAGCGATATCTTCTATTCGGATCCCGACGTGCTCTTCATCTCGCTTCATCAGGACCCGCGAACAATTTTCCCGGGAAGAGGGTTCATAGACGAGACTGGAGAAGGCGAAGGCGAGGGGCACACCGTTAACGTCCCGCTTCCGATTAGAACTGGCGAAGAGTCATACTTGTACGCCTTAAGAGAGATTTTTCCGCCCCTAGCCGAGGAGTTCAAGCCAGAGATCATCATAGGCAATGGCGGAAGCGACGCACACTTCGCAGACCACCTCGGAAGCCTCGGCTTGACCGCTAGAGGATTCTTCGAAATATCGCAAACAATAAGCGAAACATCTGAAAAGGTCTGTGATGGCAAGGTTGCACTCCTCATTGCGAGCGGATACAACGTCACAGTTCTACCCTACTGCTGGTACGCACTTGCAGCAGGCATCACTGAACCTGAAAAGACTGAAGACGCAATAGAAGACTATTATCCACCACCTCCCGACCCGTGGCAGAACCAGCAACAGGTTGAGAGCACAGTGAAGAGTCTGAAAAGGGTCTTGAGACCATACTGGAAATGCTTCTAGGGTAGTAATCGGAATCTGGACTGCTACCTCACTAGCTCAAGAGCTTTCTTGAATTCTGGTGTTCCAGCCTTCTTGAGAAGCTCGTACATAAGCATCTCAGTTGAAACTACCGCGACGCCATAATGTCTCAGTCTTTTCAGGCTGATGGCTTTGTCCTCGAGATTTCTCGAAGAGACGGCGTCGCTGACGACACAGACTCTGAACCCGGCGTCCAGAGCCTCAATGGCAGTCTGGGTTACGCAGATATGGGCTTCGATTCCAGTGATGATCAATGTTTTTGCTCCCAGTTTGGCTAAAGATTCCTTGAACTTTCTTGATTCCATGCAGCTGAACTCCACCTTTTCAATAGGCTGAATCTGTGGGATAAGCTTCCTTATCTCGGGAATGGTTTCTCCCAAGCCTTTGGAGTACTGCTCAGTCAAAAGGATAGGTATCTTCATGATTTCTGCGAAGCGGATCATCTTCGCTAAGTTTTCAAGCAGTCGTTCTTTCTCTGCCATGTGGGAAAAGAGTCTTTCTTGGACGTCGATGATGACTAGAACAGCCCTTTCCTTTGATATGAGTCCTGCTTTCGACATACGGTTCACCACGACGCAGTACTAGCTAGTCAGGACGCTCGGATAAATAGACTTTTGGGGAACTTGTCATCAACTCTGAGACTCAGTAGCCGGGAAGACGGATATTCTCAAACCGAAAGCCTTAGCGAAGAGGGCTTTCTTTATGACTAGCTTTAGAAACGGTATTATCCCTTCAGTGATGGCTGGAAGTTCAGGATGAAGACCTTTCCTGTTGACCCATAGCGAGCTTCACAGATTTTTGACATCGGACAGTTCCCACTAGGTGTCGACCTCCCGCCATGTTTCCTTGAACTGACAGAAAAGGCGGTCGACAGATAATATAAGACAAGGAAGGGTCCTAGGCTGGGGTTTAGATGCATTCCAGTGGCTTTTGACCTTCGGCGAAATATTCTCCCTTATCTGTTACTGGAATGAGCGTCGTTCCTGTTTCGGTTCATGCTTGTATCTGTTAGCTGAAAACACCCTTCACGTAAGCTTGTGTGACAGTATTCTCTGGATTCCTGAATACTTTCTCAGCCGATCCATGTTCAATAAGTTTGCCTAGGTATAGGAAAACCACGTGATCGGCAAGTCTCATCGCCTGTCGGAGAACGTGCGTGACAATCACGACTGTATAGTTTTTCTTAAGGTTGATAAGCAGCTCTTCTATACGCTGTGCGGATATTGGGTCGAGAGCCGATGTAGGTTCATCGCAGAGCAAGACTTCAGGCTCGACAGCAAGAGCTCTAGCCAGGCAAAGTCTCTGTTGTTGCCCAACGGACAGTCTGGATGCTGGTGTCTTAAGCCTATCCTTTACCTCGTCCCATAGGCTAGCGCTCTGTAGACAACTTTCAACTATTCCAGCAAGTTCCTTCTTGTCATCTAGCCCATGGATTCTCGGTCCGTAAGTCACGTTATCGTAGATTGACATGGGCAGTGGGCAGGGTTTCTGAGCAAGGAAGCCCATCTTCTTCCGTATGTACATGACATCGATCTTGCCATCAAAAACGTCCAAGCCATGGAAATAGATTTTGCCTGACACTTTCACCCCATCGGTCAGCTCTATCAGCCTGTTCAGGCTTTTGAGGAACGTTGATTTTCCACAGCCGGATGGTCCGATGATCGCAGTGATCCTTTTCTCTGGAATGCCTACGGTTACGTCTTTCAGCACGTGTTGTTCACCATAGAAAACGTTGAGACCCTCAGTGTTTATGATCGGTTCAACTGCTTCTTTCAAGTTCTCACCTTACCACGTATCTGGTAAGCCTCCTAGACAGGAACCTCGAACCCATGCTGAGTGATAATACTATGATCATAAGAACTGCCGCTGAAGCGTAGGCCCTCATCTGAACTTCGGGGAACGGAGTCCCAAGCTGGAAAAGAACAGCCAGTGGCAACGTGGCTGCTGGGTCGGAAAATGAGGTAGGAATGTAGTCAGAGTAACCAGCTGTGAACAGGACGGAGGCGGCATCTCCAATACCTCTGCCGAAAGCCAGCAGGAGAGCCGTCAGTATGCCGGGCAAGGCTTGCTTAACCATAACATTGATCGCTGTCTCCAATCTGGTTGATCCAAGAGCATAGGATGCCTCTCTTAGCTCAAGAGGGACCATTCTCAACACTTCATCCATGACTCTGACCATAATGGGGATCTCAAATAGAGCAACTGTGACTAGCCCTCCTATCAGGGATGCCTTAAGTCCCAAGTAGAGCATGATTGTGAACCCAAATACACCATAGACTATGGACGGAACACCCCAAGAAACATCCAAGAACAGTCTGGCGTAAGCCGCAAAACGGGATCTCCCCGCGTACTCCTCCAGATATAGCGCGACTGGGAGGCTTATGGCAAAAGCTAAGACTGTTGCGCCACCTACGAGGTATAGAGAACCAGCTATGGCGTTCAGGATTCCTCCCTCCTTCCCAAGATAGTATCCTCCCTTAGGTGTCTGGGTAAGCATGGAGAGGCTAAGGGCAGGGGCACTCCTCACAACTACTGCGACGATTACGGCCAAGAGACTGCCCAAGACTATCAAAGTGGAAGCTAACATTAGAGCCTTGAAGAAGGCCTCTTCCAATTTTCGCTTGTCCACTCACCTCATCCTCCTTTCTATCCTCATCAGAATGATCCTCGCCGCGACATTGAAAGAGAACACTACCAAAAGAAGAATGAAAGCAGCCAATAGCAGCGCAGAGTCATAGAGAGGTATAGACATCATCTCGCCATAGCTATTGGCTATCAGTGCCGGCAAGGTGTAACCAGGGTCAAATACTGTTGAAGGTGCCCTAGCGACATTGCCGACCACCATAAGGACGGCCATGGTTTCTCCAAAGGCTCTAGAGAACCCTAGGATCACGGCGGCGATGATGCCGGGAAGCCCCTTGCGTATGACCACATGCTTCACAGTTTGCCACCTCGTGGCACCAAGAGCAAATGATGCCTCTTGAACTTCGTATGGAACGGATCTGAAGACCTCTTCCGAAACTGAGATTACTATGGGGAAAACCATTATCGCTAGCAGTACGCCTCCCGCAAGGATACTGTAGCCTGTGGTTGTCGCACCGACTGCGGGGGCTACGTAGTCCCTTATGATGGGCACGATGACGAGAACACCCCAGACTCCATACACAACCGAAGGAATGCCCGAAAGGAGGTCGACCAGCGGTTTCAGAATGTCTCTGACGCTTTTCGAAGCATATTCCGCGAGATATATGGCACAGAGAAGGCTTACCGGAATGGCTAGAACCATAGCTAGGCCGGTTACCCAGAGGGTTCCGATGATGAATGGGTAGAAGCCAAATTGGCTTTTCGAGGGTTGCCAAGAGGAAGAAAAGAGATGGCTTAATGGACGAGTGGTCAGAATGAAGCTTCCTTTCTGAAATAGTGCTAGGGCTATGAAGAAGACTGTCAAGCTCGATAGGACCGTAGCTATCAGCATGAGCTTGCTTGCAAGGGCATCCTTCAGTCTTCTTTCCATTCCCTGTGCTCCTTGTTACTGAGCTTCAGCAATGCTCTCGCAGATTAGCCGAGCTTTCTTAACTCCTCGGCAATCTTCTCTTGTGAGAGTGAGACGTATCCTGTCTGGGAAACATACTGCTGCCCCTCAGTCAATATCCATCTCACAAACTCCTCTGCTAGTCCTTTGAACTCATCTTTGGCCACAAGGTAGAGATCCCTAGCGGGCGGAGAAGGATATACCCCTGTTGCCACTGCATTCACGAACTCTGCTTTTGTCTCATAGAAGCCTTCGGCTGTGTCAACACGACCGTTTTCGTCTAGGTCGATTGGCAACACAAGAAGACCCTCAATGGCTTTGCCTGTCGAGTTATCATATGCGTAGTTGAGATTGTTGAAACCTACGCCAAGAGGATCGTTCCTTACAGCCTCTGCAAGCCCCGGATCTCCGTAAACTCCAATCCCCAAAAGGCCCTCCTGCTTATTGCCTAGGAACTTAGCCCATGTCTCAGCTGCGCCGCACGCATCCGATCTTGTGTAAACGTTAATCCTGGCAGTTACCTCAGGTTTTCCTACAAGTTCACCCCAAGTCGTCACGTTCCCGAAGACCCAGATATTCACTAAGGTCTGTCTTTTCACTCCCACTATCAGCAGCTTGTCTGATACGGGGTTGCTTTTGCTTACGGTTGCGACAACCGCATCCTTGACTACAGCAATCGCCAATGCTCCCTGACTAACCTCTTCAGGATAGATATCCCGCGAAACCATGCCGATATCAACTAACCCCCCAAGAGCGTCAGTCATCCCTTTGCCCGCGCCGCCAGCTGACAAGTCGATTCTGACTCTGGGATGGATCCTCTGGTATTCCTCTGACCATCTGACCATCATTGGGTAGAGAGCCCATGCCCCTGAAATCTTTATTGTGCCTGTTAGTTCCTGCGCACCTGTGATGTAGCTGTATACAGTAATGCAGCCGAGGACAATTGCAGCACCAATAAGCATCCTGGTCTTTTTTTTCATGTGGTTGACACTCTCTAATCTGGCACTATTTTGGTATACTACCAAAACGTGCATATAAAGCCTTAGGAAAGACCTTTCTAGAAAAGTATTGGTAAAGTACCAATATTGGTGGTATGCCAAAACTGATACAGTTGAGAAAATCATTGAACCGAGAAGCTTCAAAGATAGAAGCAGCGTGAGGGTCTTAACTGTCACTCTTGCGTGGGTTTGTTTTTCGGGGGTTCGACCTTCTTCACAAAGACCGTGCCATCCCTAGTTGCTATCCACCTAAGGCTATCTCCTTCCTTAAGCCCCATGAATCTGAATATCTTCGAGGGGACTGTTGTTCTTCGCCGATAGGCGCGCACGGTTATGGCAGTCTCTTCTATGCATACGATTTCGCCTAAATCCATCTTTTCCATAGTGTGTCGCTGGAAGCATATGAGCTCACTCCCTAAAAATATTTTGGTGAAATGTGCATAGAGAATCCGGAAATCTTGCCTTTCACTCCTATGGGATAGCGAGCGCTAGGTTCCTTTGACATGAGTCCCGCCTTTGACATTCAGCTCACCAGACGTGGCAAAAGCTAGTTTAGAAGCCAAGATAAATAGACTTCGGAGGAACTTGCTCTCGAATCCAAGGCTCAATAGCTCTTTGCAGGGCTGCAAGGGTCCATGCATGATTTCGAAGCCACTCCACACTAGGTATCGACCGCCTGCCAGCTTTCCTAGAGCTGGCAGTACAGACGGTTGATATAGGTAGAAGAACCCCTGCAATGGAGAGCCTACAGCTCTCTGCTTTGGGAAAATGCTATCGTCAGAGGTTAGTGAATGCCAAGTAAGCGCCACCAGCTTGCGTTCTTGCTAGGTGACTTCATGAGCGGGAAAATAAACCATATATTGGATAAAGGGGATGTTTGAGGCTTCGGTCTGTGTCTTTAGGGTTCACTTGCCTAGGCGGAGGGTTCTTGCTTGGGTAGGCGCATTGCCCCGGTTATGCCAATGCCTTTCCTTGCCTTGGTTGTCAAGTATGACACGAGAGTTGTTGTCATCACAACAGAGACGAAGATCACGTCTAAGAACCAATGGTACCAGATGGTTTGAATCAGGGTTCGTGCGTTCAATATGACGAGCCATACTCCGATTAGTATGCCAAGCCACCGTTTGGAGATTCTCTTCGCAATGAGGGCTGCGACGGGAGTCAAGATTATTCCGCCGATTATCATGGGAAAAGCCAGTGACCATAGGAAATTCTCGAAACCGAGCAGCATCCCGAAAGCGATGACGCTGGTCAGGCTGATGATTGGTTCAGTAATCTCGACAATGCCAACTGCCTTTCTGGGCTCTGTGTCGTTCAATACGTAGACCGATGTGCAGATCGGACCCCACCCGCCGCCACAGCTGACATCCACGAATGCTGCAAATCCTCCCAAGAGAGGCACTGAACGGTTAGAGAGGCGTTTCTTGAGGCTGAGGTTTCGACTGAGGAATTTGACAAGTATCAACGCCCCCAGGACCAGCAACCCACCGCTGACCCATAGCTTCGAGAATGACACCGCAGCCAAAGTAACGAAGAGGGCGCCTGCCACAGCACCAATGATCCCCGGTAAGGTCAGCCGGAGAAGATGTCCGCGTTCGAAATTGCCGAGTTTCCAGTGTGAAACGCCAGAGAACATGTCGACAACCGCTTCCGATGCGTGCACGCTAGCGCTGGCGATCGCTGGCGAGATCCCGAATGTCAAGAAGACGGATGCTGCACTGACTCCTTAACCCATTCCTAATGCTGAGTCGATAAAGCCGCAAACTACACCGGCGAGTATCATGCCAAAGAATGTGACCATATCAGTCAACGTAGTCACCTCCTTGCAGCTGCGTCGTTATGTGCAGCATCTTCATTACCGGATCCCTTGGGCCCTCTAGAGCTAAGACCTCCGAGGATTCACCAAAAAGTACTGATCTGCCCACATTCTCACTTCCGTAGGACTATCCCGGCTGCTGCAGCGCCCCTCTTTCCGATCACCACGAACCTGCCAAGCTGCGGAGTGACGTGATATTCTTCTACGTAGAGAGGCTCAAGGGCTCGGAACAGTATTCTGCCGACTTCGCCATTCTGCAGCGACTCGGGCTTCTCTTCTTTTACTGTCAAGTTAACCGGGTCAATTTTCTCAAGTATCCTTTCCACCCGGCATTCGGCCTCGGCGGTTCCTACGCGTATGGTTGTTGTGTCTGCGACCTTCAAATCGAAATCCGAGAATACTATGAGCTGAGCAATAAATTCGTCTGTTCGCCTTATCCTCTCCTTCTCTCCAGTTCCCACCAGGATGTATCCTCTTCTGGTGTCCCTTGTGCCTCTTAGGACTATGCCAACCGAATCCCCTGGAAATGCCGCTTCCGCCTCCTTCCCAAAGGACTCAATCTTCTCCACAATGCCCTCCTCGATAGTGGGCATAATGATGACCGGCTCACCTCTCTTCAGTATTCCAGTTTCAACTCTGCATACGGCAATCCTGTCCGCCTCGCTTTCGTAGACATCTTGGACAATGCATCTCAGGGGTTTCTCCGAGAGCGGCTGAGGCGGTTTGACCGTGCTATCCAAGGTCTCCAGAAGTGCCCCGC
>CAYRBK010000058.1:0-8300 GCA_964422605.1 uncultured Candidatus Bathyarchaeia archaeon
ACCGAGCAACGGCGAGATCGGCAGGTTCATACGCAGATACGTTCTACGAAGGAAGAAACGCATGCCTCCTGTTGTGGAGGCTCTGCTCTTCGCAGCAGACCGGGTTGACCATACGGAAAGAGAGGTGAAACCCATGCTCGAAAAAGGGAAAATCGTAATCTCTGACCGTTACCTCTACTCGTCTCTGGCTTATCAAGGCGCAGCCGGACTGGACATTGACTGGATCAGGGAAATAAACAAATCCGCATTGGATCCTGACCTAGCCATCTACCTTGATGTCCCAATCGAGATCATTTCGAAGCGCTGCAAGCAGGAAAAATCCGTCATGGAGTGGCCGGATACCCAGAAGAAGGTCCGGGAAGTCTACCTGCGCTTCGTCCGGGAAGGGAAGCTAATCCCGATCGACGGAAGCAGGCCAATGGGACAGGTTGCCAAGGATGTCAGGACAATGGTTCTTAGAAAGCTTGAAACGTTAGAGGGCGCGGATGTAGTTCATTCTTAGAGGACTCGACCTTCCCCTAGCCAAGGCCCGGTTTATCTTTTCAGCAAGGAACGTGACTAGATCTTCTGTCGAAAGGCGGCGGGTGCCCTTTTCATGAAAGACTTGCAGTTCGACCTCACTTTCACGAAAGAGGAACCTCAACATATGGTAATCGAATCTGAGGGGGCTCCTCTTTCCCTTTTCTTTAGCGTAGTAACGGATGATACACAAAAAATCCAGAGCTGGAAATGTCTGCTGACTTGAGATCGCTTGGCAATGCTGCAGAACCTCTTTGTTGAGGTAGTTGAAGGTAAGTCCATCAGCAATCCCGAAGTCCATTTTGATGTTGACGTTGTGGCGACTGGACTCAGGGATATCCAGCTCTTCCTCCTGCTGGTTCAACTGGCACAGACACTGGATAAGGACCTTCTGGAGTTCCTTGGTCGGGTTCTTGTGGGAGAAGCGGGCAACGCCGTGATGCATCTCGGGGAAATTCTCGTAGACGCCGAACAAGCCCTGGTCCTCGAATCCGCTAGGTTCTGGATCTCGCAATCCTTCTGACTTTTTCAAGGTTCTCAAGCAAGGCTGCCAAGACACCGCTGAGTCTGTGGAGCTCGTCGGTGTCACCTTCGGTTCGCATCCTTTCGTTAATCTCGCTTACCTTGGTCAAAAGAGTAGACTCGACGGCGCCAAGCGCAGACAAGCTCTCAGTCTCCTCGATCTGCTCGCCTTCTTTCACCACGACAACCTTCTTCTGACACTGAGCGCACCATAAGTCTCCGTTCTTCAGCCTGAAGAGAGGCGAAGAGCACGCTGGACATGAAAGGTCTGTGAGGGTGGCACCGCCTCGGAGAAGATCAGCCATGGAACGAATCTTCCCCTCATCTTCAGACAAAGGAAACCCCTCAAAACTCTTGTCAGCCTCTGTCTTTATAAGGCTTTAAACCCCTCCAGATGGAATCGGTGACAAGCCTCAACGCGAAAGAACAGCAAACGCATCTACACTCTGCCAAGCAAGGATGTCCGCCGTTCTGCCTTGCCCGGCTTCCCCAGGACGTACAGAAAGATGACGGTAGACGGAGCTTAGCATAGGCAAGTTTTTTACGAACGCTGGAGATTCTAAGAGAAGAACATAGATGGCAGAGCGTGGAGGAATCAGCCTTTTCAGTCTATATGGGTGTGGATGTGGGGACCGCAAAGATCGCCGTGCTCCTCTTCGACATGCACTCCGGCACCGTAAGGGCAACTTGCTCCATCCCGAATAGTTCCGAAACGACCAATGCGCAAGGCAGAGCGCGCGGATGGAGCGAGTGGGATGCGGAGCAAACGGTGGAGTTGGCCTTCCAGGCGATCGCTGATGCAACTTCCCATAGACCAAGGGAACAGTTCAGGGGTATCGGTGTGACTGGTCAGATGCACGGTATGCTCCTTGTCGGTCGAGATCAGCGTCCACTTTCGCCTCTGATAGGCTGGCGAGACCAGCGCTGCAACGAGAAGATGCCAAGGAAGAATCTCACATACATTCAGCGTATGATTGAATTGGCTGGCGAGCATGGTTTTCTTCGGGAAGGTTGCTATCCCGCCACGGGGTATATGGGATCAACCCTTTTCTGGCTGAAGGAGAGCCAAGCCTTGCCATCGGAACCTGCGACTGCATGCTTCCTGCCTGATTATTGTGTCATGAAGATGACTGGCTGCGGGCCTATCTCCGACCCTTCGAATGCAGGCAGTTCAGGCATATACGACATAAAGTCGAGGCAGTGGGACTATGAGCTTATCGAAAGGTTGGGGCTCAAGCCTGACCTTCTGCCAGAAGTGAAGCGCTCAGCAAAGATAGCAGGCGAGCTCACCTCAGAAGCTGCTAAGAAGACAGGTTTGAAGGAGGGAACCCCGGTCTGCGTGGCATGTGGAGACAACCAAGCAAGTTTTCTCGGAAGTGTGGCTGACCGGAGAGGCATGATGCTTATCAACATAGGCACCGGAGGCCAGCTGTCCCTGTGGGTGCCAGATCACATGGTCGCAAAGGGCGTGGATACTCGGTGTTACTTAGGCGAGAGCTACCTCCTCGTCGCAGCCAGCCTAGGAGGCGGCAACACCTACGCGTTGCTGAACAGGTTCTTCAATGAGGTTGGACGCGTCTTTTTCGGAGCAAAGGGAGACACAGAGCTCTATGACGAGATGACTCGCCTGGCGTCGAAGGTTCACCGAGGCGCCGACGGACTTCGCTGCGAACCACTCTTCACAGGAACGCGCCGGGACCCTGAAAGTCGAGCAGTCTGGCGCGGCATGAGTGAATCCAACTTCACACCTAGCCATATGAGCCGTGCCTTGCTGGAAGGCATAGCCGAGCAGTTCAAAACCTCTTACCGTGAGATGCTGCAGGGCGGAGTGTCTCCTCGGGCTCGTCTCGTAGGCTCAGGCAATGCCGTTCGGAAGAACCCGTTGCTTGCGGAGGTCCTTTCATACATCTTCGATCTACCCATCCGAATCCCGAAGAACGTCGAAGAGGCCTCCTTCGGTGCAGCGCTTCTCGCAGCGGAGGGCTGCGGCGAGTTCGGGGACCTAGAGGAAGCAGCCCGTATGGTCACATACAAGTGACGCATCAAGCGGAATGGAGGCCAACACTAACTGAGAGCTTAGCGGCGCGAACCCATCTTCATTTTGTATCTCTTCACGGACTCCACGGCTCCCTTCACGTTTTCTGTCTTGAGCCAAACTTGGACCCTGGCAAGCTGAGGGGTATGTGAAGGCAGTATCTGGAACATCCGGCGGTCCTCGTCCCTTCTTCAGCGTATCTGACCGATCCGTAGCGAGAGCACAGGAACAGTAGGTGATCGCTGATTGCCACCGCGCCCACAAGTCGACCGATCATCAACCTCAACTGCTCCTAAAGTGTACGCTCTAGTAAGGTTGAAAAAGTTAAGAGTAAGTTAGCTATAGAAAGCATCCATACTTTGGAGATGATGGATTGGCAAAGATTCCATATCCCGATAGCGACCTTTTCAGGCTTGGACCTCAGCCCTCTTATACTGGACGTAACCTCGACGAGATTGCCTTTCCACTAGGCGGAATCGGCACAGGTTCAGTAAGCCTAGGAGGATGGGGACAGCTTCGAGATTGGGAGATCATGAACCGGCCGGCGAAAGGATTTGTGGCTCCAAGATCCTTCTTCGCCATTAGAGTACGTTCTGCCGGCAAGCCTCCGGTCACGAAGGTTCTTCAAGGTCCCGTAGGCGGATCCTACGTTGGAGATGGACATTCCCTTGTTCCTTCACATAGGCAGAACGACCTAGGCCAAGGGCTACCCCATTTTCGTGAAGCCGTCTTCACTGGCGAGTTTCCCATCGCGACCTTGACAATGGAAGACCCGGACATTCCGTTACAAGTGACCCTTGAGGCGTTCAATCCGTTCATACCATTGAATGACAAGGACTCCAGCATACCTGCTGCTATTCTCTGCTATGGCTTCGAGAACATAAGCGACGAGGAGGTCTCAGCAACGGTCTACGGCAACTTGTCGAACATTGTCGGCGGCGCCGAAACAGAAGGGCGAGTGAACGAGACGAGAAAAGAGAACGGAGTCACAGGGCTTTTCCTTACAACTAGCAAACTGGACGCCAAGTCTCCCCGTTACGGATCGATGGCACTTGCCACAACCTGGTCTGATGTGGCTGTCTGGCCCCGCTGGAAGGATGCTAGTCTATCGAAGTTCTGGGAAGCCGCGGCGCTCTCAGAAGAGTTCCCGCCTAAGGAAGAGGGACAGGCGGATACAGGTACGGTGGCAGCCAATTTCACCATCAAGCCCCACGAGAAAGATACTGTCACTTTCCTTCTGGCATGGCACTTCCCAACGTTTGAGCATTACTGGGGGAGGAGAAAAGAGGGCGATGAAGCTCTCACTTGGAGAAACTACTATGTAACTCTCTGGAAGGATGCTTGGGACGTAATCCTTTACGTCATGGCTAACCTTGATCGGCTCTGGGAAGAGACTAGGCTTTTCCATGACACCTTGTTTGCGTCGACCCTGCCCGTGCACGTTCTGGACGCTGTAAGTTCACAGCTGTCCGTGTTGAAAACGAACACCTGCCTGCGGCTTGAAGATGGAACCTTCTACGGTTTTGAGGGATGCAGCAACACGGCTGGCTGCTGCGAAGGATCATGCACCCACGTCTGGAACTATGCTCAGGCTCTTCCTTACCTATTTCCGAACCTCCAACGTTCGATGCTTCATGCCCACTTTTCCAACTCGGTTCGCGAAGATGGCTTCATGACCTTTCGTATGCCTCTTCCCTTGGGGACGAGGGCTGACCATTCCTTTCATCCAGCCGCAGACGGGCAGATGGGCATGGTGCTACAAGTCTACCGTGAATGGCTTATCTCCGGCGACGACAACTGGCTTAGATCAGTCTGGCCAACCGCGAAGAGTCTACTCGAGTTCGCGTGGAGATACTGGGACGCTGACAAGGACGGCGTCATGGAGGGCATGCAGCACAATACCTATGACATCGAGTTCTACGGTCCAAACTCAACGACTGGAAGCCTCTATCTCGGGGCTCTCCGCGCGGCAGAAGGCATAGCCAGACACCTCGGGGAACATGACAAGGCTGAGGAATACCGCGGACTCTTCGAGAAGGGATCAAGATGGACTGACAGAAACCTCTTCAACGGCGAATACTACGAGCAGAAGGTCAACCCCAAGGCTCACGAGTCCTGGCCAGAACCCTATCTTAGCCTCACCCTAAGCCACGGAAAGGACGACAAGTTCAAGGACTGGCCTAAGTGGCAGTTCGGCAGGGGATGCCTCTCCGACCAGATGATTGGGCAGTGGTACGCTCAAATGCTTGGTCTGGGATACCTCTACAGTGAGGCTAATGTTCGCAAGGCGCTGCAATCGATCATCAAGCATAACTGGAAATCCAGCCTATGGAACCACCCGTGTCTCTTCCGAATCTACGCCGTAAATGACGAAGCCGGCCTAGTTGTCTGCACATGGCCCAGAGGAGAACGACCAGGATATCCTCTGTACTATGCAGACGAGGTCTGGTGCGGGATCGAGTATCAGGTCGCAAGCCACATGATCTATGAAGGCATGATCAAAGAAGGACTGGCCCTAATCTTGGGCACCCGGAACCGCCATAGAGGCGACAGACGCAACCCGTGGGACGAGTTCGAATGCGGACACCACTATTCCCGTTCAATGGCGAGCTACGCGGTTCTGTTAGCGTTGTCTGGGTTCAAGTATTTCGCCCCTGAAAGGCGCTTGGGATTCTCACCCAAACTTTTCCATGGGAATTTTGCGTCTTTCTTCTCCACCGGAACCGGCTGGGGACTCTACGCCCAGAAGATCAGAAAGAGAAAGGCCGAATTCGCCCTAGAGTTGAAGTACGGCTCACTGCTCTTGGAACGCTTGGATCTGCCAGCTGTCGGCATTCAGAAGCCCAAGGTAGAGACAACTATCAACGGCAGGAAGATCAAAACTGAAATAAGAAGAGAGAAAGATGGTCTTGTAGTACTCTTGGGGTCAATTTTGCTGAATAGGGGCAAAGTTCTCAAGGTCACCATCAAATGAGCGAGGAAGACGTCTTCCCAATAGACTCTATGAAGCTCGGTAAAGCGTGAAGCTGAGCACGCCGTTCCTGTAGATGACATATTCAGGCTTCGGGATAACTGGGACCGGTAGGTCTACTTCCTTGTAGAATCTGATGTCAGTGTACTCAGCGGATATCACAAGCCTCCATTCGGAGACCTGGATTCTTATGTCCCTCTCCTGAACTCCAGGAATCTCGGCTAAAACTCTCACCCTGTCTTCTTCCAGCAGAATGTCAACCAGAGGTGTTATGACCCAAGGAGCAGTCATAGGTCTAACCGGTCTCTCTTGCTGAGCTGGAAATGGTTTCCTCCTCGGCTCGATGCCAAAAGCCTTCACAGCAATCATCCCGCAGACCCACCCGCCTATGTGAGCCCAGAAGGCTACTCCAGACGACGATCCGAGAAGGAGGCCAAGACCCATCACAAACTGGTAGAGAAACCAGAATCCCAGATAGAAAAAGGCAGGAATTCTTACAACAGTAACGACGTAGATGTAGAAGACTAGAGTCCTGATCCTCGCCTGTGGATACAACAGAAAGTAGGCTCCCAATACAGCCGAGATTGCGCCAGAAGCGCCTAGAGACGGGATATTGAGGTCTGGAACAAAGTAGGGGACTTGGCTTGTGTATCCCGAAAGGAGGGTTGAGCCGATGTGAGCGAAGTCGGCAAAGAGGCCCCCGAGCAGATAGAAGGCAAGGTACCTTCTGTGACCGAGCGAGTCTTCAATATTATCGCCAAATATCCACAGAAAGACCATGTTGCTAACTAGGTGCATGATATCGCCGTGTATGAACATGCTGGTGAAAAGGGTCCACAGCCTGCTTCCTCGAAGAATATAGGCTGGGATAGCGCCGTAGGTGAAGAACGCATCTATCAGGGTTTCCCATCCCTGAAGAAAGAAAAAAAGAAAGATTAGCACGTTCACTGCTATAAGGCCGTAGTTCACGTAGGGCCTAGTGAGCGGCCTGTTCTCATCGTACAGCGGAAACATTCGGTCCGTCCCGCCGCTGGTGGCGACTTGCTCAGATTAGGCGAACAGTCTCGCAAGCTTATAAAAACATCTCTTTCTCGGTCAGTCAGTAACCTTTAGGTCGGGAAGACAAGGATGCCTGCGATAGGATGCGTTCAACCGCCTTCTTGTAGACTCTTACGCCAGTGAGGTAGTCAGCCAGTTCAATGTATTCACAGTTTGTATGGCTCAAATGTGCATCCCCAGGACCATAGGCTGCAACTGGGGCTTTCGATGCAGCGCCGAAGATGTTCATGTCGCTTGTGCCAGTTTTCCTGATGAACTTGGCAGGCGCGCCGGTCTCCTCCAGAATCGCCCCTCTCAAAGCCTCCGTCGTTAGCGTGGTCCTCTTGGAGACGAACGCCTCAACCCTATCTGTGACCCTAAGAGAGACCGACACATCTTGGTTGGCGGCCCGGAAATCGTCGACGACCTCCTCAGCTATTAACAGGGCCCTCTCAGATTTGACAGTGGGTGGCAGTCTCAAGTCGACCTCCGTAACGCAATGGTCGGGCACGCCGCCTGAGGTTCTGCGGCTAACAACACTGGTCAAGCATGGGGTTAGGGAATAGAAAACTCCTTGCTGCGACCTGTACCTTTCGGAGGAAGCCTTGAGATTGTTCCATAGCTCAAAGGATTTCTCGATGGCGTTGTCAAGCAGGTGTTGGGCTCCAACGTGCCCCGAGACTGTTCTGCATCTGATCTGAAGCCCGAGCTTGCCCTTGTAGGCGAAGGCTATGTTCTGGACGCCGCTCGGTTCGCCGAAGATTGCATAGTCAACTCCCAGATCCTCGCCTATCAGTTGGCGGATTCCTCTGGAGGTCTTCTCTTCCTCGACAACACCAGCAACTATGACTCTGCCCTTTCTTGTTTCATGCCTAAGGCTGGAAGCTGCAGAGATCATGGCAGCAAGCGAAGCCTTCGCGTCAACGGCTCCTCTTCCGTGAAGCCGGTTCTCCTCGATTTTCACGGGTATCCGTCCGGGAACTGTGTCCATGTGCCCGCAGAGAAGAACTGTTGGGTGCCCGGATCCTACCTCGCCGTAAACGTTGCCAGCTTTGCCTGTCCAAACATTCTTGAAACCTAGAGATACGAGTGTTCTTCCCAAGAAGTTCGCAAGCGCTTCTTCCCTGTCACTTGGACTATAGATCTCGACCATGTCTTTGAGAAGTTCTATTGACGCTTTCTCGTCCATCCTCCGTTTCACCCTCTAGCTTGTCG
>CAYRBK010000059.1:0-8275 GCA_964422605.1 uncultured Candidatus Bathyarchaeia archaeon
AAGTCGACGCTTCTGAACCTTATTGGCGCCCTTGACAAGCCAACAGATGGAAAGGTTCTCATTGACGGCGTCGACGTCTCTACCCTGAATGGAAACCAGCTCGCTGACCTGAGGTGCAAAGTGGGCTTCGTTTTCCAATTCTTCAACCTTATTCCTAGGCTCAGTGCCCGTGAAAATGTGGAACTTCCCCTAACGATAGCAGGGGTCGACAAAGATGAAAGAAGGACACGTGCCAGAGAACTACTGCAAACAGTTGGCTTGGAAGGTCGTGCAAACCACAGGCCAGCGGAACTAAGCGGCGGAGAACAGCAAAGGGTCGCCATAGCCAGAGCCTTGGCAAGCAATCCAAGGTTTCTGTTACTAGATGAACCAACCGGAAACATCGACACAAAAACATCGCAAGAGATCATTGCGCTACTCAAGAGGTTAAACAAAGAAAGCGGAATAACCACAATTGTGGTTACCCATGATCAAAGAGTAGCCAGCCAAGCAAAAAAAGTGGTCTTCCTCCTAGACGGAAGAGTAGAACGGATGAGCAGTGTTGAGGAAGGTGACTGAAATCAAAATTCTGGACATCTTCTCATATGCTTGGAGTGACATTCGACTGAGGAAGCTTAGAGCTGCCCTCACCACGCTAGGCGTCGTCATTGGAATTGCTGCCATTGTGGCCCTTCTATCCCTCGGCGAGGGCTTCCGGGTGGAGATGACTGGCCAGCTCGAACGCGGCTTTTCATTAAACACCCTAAGCGTCATTGCCGGTCGGGGTTTCGGTTTCGGAATGGTCGGCTCAAATCCCGAGTTCTACCTGACAATCAACGACACTGAAGCTATCGCCCAGATGGACGGTGTCAGGACGGCCGCGGCCATAGTCTCCAAGTCAGTAAGGATTACTCTAGGCAGCAGAACACGTTCAGTTACAATGGCAGGCGTGAGCTTCAGTCAATTTTCAGAGATCTATAGTAGCACCTTCATCGCAGAAGAGGGATCGATCCCCCTCAACCCAACAAACGACACAATTGTCCTAGGTGCGCGGATAGCTGATCCCTGGAAGAATGGGACCCTTTTCGCCAAGGTAGGCGACGAAATCAACATCACCTGGACGACCGGGCCCATCAGCAAACCGATAGCAAGGAGTCACGTGTTCCTTGTAGTGGCCGTTCTCCAGGAAATCGGCGGCTTTGGCATCGGCAGTCCCTCCGACAATCAGGCTTACATCCCAATAACGACGGCACAGACCATCTTCAACACGGATCAATGCGATCAGATTGTGGTTCAACTGGCGGACACCAATCAAGCAACAATAGATTCGGTAACCAATGCCACAGAAGCGTTGTTCAGTAACAATGTTACAGTCATGTCGCCGACGGCGATGCTTAACACGGTTTCCAGCGTGTTCTCAGTGATAGAGCTGTTTCTTGCGGGGATAGCAGGGATTTCGCTCTTGGTGGCAGGCGTGGGGATCATGAACATTATGATTGTCTCGGTGATGGAGCGCACCCGCGAGATTGGCATCTTGAAGTCGCTGGGCATGAAGGATCGAACCGTTCTTGTGATATTCCTAAGCGAAGCAGCCCTGATTGGTTTGCTGGGTGCAGTGATAGGAACGACTGTCGGATGGGGCTTGGCAAACGTTTTTTCAAGGTTTAGCTTCGGCATCATGGGCGGTCTAGCAGGAGACGGACACGTGGCAGGGACAGGGGTAGGTGGGGGAATAAGCATAACACCCATTCTGACACCAAGCGTTGTGCTCGGAGCCTTGGTCTTCAGTATTGCAACCACCATCCTTTTCGGTCTCTATCCAGCGTACCGCGCATCAAGACTTAACCCCGTGGAAGCCCTTAGACACGAATGAACCATGAACGTTTAAGGGGCTCAACACTAGAAGCACAAAGAGATGTCTCAAGTCGCCAGATCGAAAACCTTGGACTATGCCTAGTTTGCCACGTTTCGTTGCAGACCCGTGAGCGCAGATTCCGGCCGCGGTCCAGTTTGCCGCGGTCACTTCATCAATCCAAGGTTTCCGGTCTTCAATGATGCTTCTGACGAATTCGTGAACCATGTGCTGATGGGATCCGCCGCGTCCACCTCCCTGCACAAAAGGCAAGTGTGGATTACTCTCGTCATACAGGCCTCTCTTTGTGAAACGCGCAATCTCCTTTGGCAGAAGGACTTCTCAAGCCATTATCGGCTCGAGTAACCCAGCTAAAGTGCTACTTTCGAGATGAACCAGACTATGTTATCTGGTCGTTATGGTGTCATTCCAAAGATGGAGAATGCTACGATGGACAGGAACGCTCTTCCATTCTAGTCGTCGAGTTTGCTATTCAGGTTCTACTATGACCGCTGTTCCAGTGGCAGAGATGACTATGACGCTCAGCAAGTCAGATGACTCCATGTCAAGACCTATTATGGCGTTGGCGCCCATCTCCATGGCTCGCTGCTTCAACCGGTCAATGGCTTCCGCTCTCGCCTTCTCAATCTCTGTTGTGAAGGCGGACACTTCTCCTCCCACGATGGACTGAATCCCCGCCACGAATTTTCCGCCAACTCCACGGGTTCTAGCCGTTACGCCGGTGACGACGCCTAATATCTTATTCACTCGGTAGCCCGCAATCGTCGGCGTTGTCACTATGGGAAACCCTGACACTGTTGCTGATGCACCGATCGCAGCCCCGCACCGGGTGCAAAACTTGACACCTTCCGGAATTTCAGCTCCACATTTTGTGCAATAAGGCATACAACTCACCCCTAGAGATAGGGTTGGCTTAGGCGTATAAAGGTTTTTAGATGTCAAGTATGAATTTCACCGTTACCCTTCTAAAGCCCTCTCGGATCTCCATGCGGTGGTAGGTGACGGCTTTTATCCCCACCTTCTGCTTATGCTTTCCTGGCTCGAATGGTTCGCCGTAGACCTTTGCCTTGAGCTTGAAGCCTTCGTCGGTCCCCTCTATCTCCTGAATTCGGAACCTTGAGTAAAGGCGGTTGTTCACATCGAACCTGATGAGGAGTTCCTCCAGCCAGTTGTAGAGAAGTGACTGCTTATCGTATCCTCCTGTCTCAACAGTTTCTTCGATTCTTGGTTCTACCTTCTTCGTGTCAGTCATGGTCTCAAACATGGCTAGAGCGGCGTTTTCAAAGGCTTCCGTCAAGTCTTTCCCGTAGGCTGCTATGTACACGTCGGCCGTATGTTCCAGAAACTCGAAGCCCTTCGCCTTCCCTGTCATCTTCCCGGATCGCCGTCCTCTCAGCCTTAGCGCAGCACTGTCAGGCCTTGCTCCGAGAGCGCAGACAACCCGTAACTAATATATTCTGGGGATATTAACTTTCACAGACTTCTGCAAATGTTGGGAGAAGCCGAGACATGGAAGACTGGGAGCTGATCATCATCGGAGCTGGACCTGCAGGGCTGACCGCGGGCATATATGCGGCTAGAAGCGGCCTTGAAACCCTCATCTTGGAGGAGAAGGTTCCCGGCGGATTGGCTGCAACCGCACCGCTGATAGAGAATTACCCGGGCTTCCCAGAAGGGATCATGGGACCCGATCTGACCGATAGAATGCTAAGCCAGTGCAGGCGGTTCGGAGCTGAGGTTCGCGGCTCAGAAGGCGTGACAGAACTTGTTCTAAGCGGCGAGAAAAAGAGAGTGAAGACAGAAAGCTCAGAATATGAAGGCGAAGCCTTGATAATCGCTTCAGGCTCCAAACACAGGACGCTTGGAGTTCCAGGCGAGACAGAGTTCCACGGCAAAGGCGTTAGCTACTGCGCCGTCTGCGACGGTTTCTTCTTCAGAGGCAAAAAGGTTCTCGTTGTCGGCGGCGGAAACTGTGCAGCCATGTCCGCCCTGTATCTTGACAATTTGGCTTCGGAGGTTTACCTAGCTCATCGCAGAGATCGGTTGAGGGCGGAAGAGGCCTACGTGAGAGAGCTGAGGGCGCGGGGGATCAAGTTCCTTTGGGATAGGGAGGTAAAGGAGATTCTCGGCGAAACAACTGTCAAAAACGTCGTTCTCTTCGACAAAAAGGCTGGCAAGAATGAGGAGGTACCTGTCGACGGCGTCTTTGTGCTTGTGGGGAAGACACCGAACAGCAGGTTCGCCAGAGTCGCCGGCGTGGAAGTGGACAAGGAAGGTTATATTCAGGTGGACGCGTTTCAGCGCACAAATGTTCCAGGTATCTACGCTGCTGGAGACGTTACCGCCTGCCCAGTGAAGCAGATTGGTACGGCACTCGGTCAAGCGATCATAGCCGCAACTGAAGCCTTCAGTTACGTGAAACAGCCCTACCATAGTGGAAAGCAGTGGGTGTAGACCGCCTAAGCCATTAGACATCATAGCTGGAAAAAGCCTTTGCCCAATGTCTCTCATGTGCTTCCGAGAAGAGTATTGACTGCAAGCTCTGGGCTAAACACACCCTTACTGCGCAACGCTTTTTAGTGGGCTCGCATGATATTAGGAACCCCCGCTGTGAGAAGGGGAAGACAAAGTGATTGAACCTTGGGGAATAGGCGCAAACTTGCACCGTTCCTGGGCGTTCTAGCCCCCGCAGTACTGTTGCTCATGGCTGACTTGGCGATCGGGGACTTCGAATTCTTCACATTGATAAACCAAGGCCTCGCTAACCCCATTCTGGATATCGCATGCGCATATGTGTCGCCAGTCCTTTTTTCGGGTTTCTATGTTCTGACGTTAGCGGCCCTTTTCTTCTCCGTGAACGTCAAGTCAAGGGCGACCGCAATACTGTCAATTGCCAATGGCATACTATCGTATGTTGGGGGCTCGTTGATCAAGCCTCTTGTGCAGAGACCTAGACCTGAGCTTCTGGCTGCTGCAAGGGTCCTATCTGAGGCTCGAATCGTCGGTTTCTGGCATACGAGTGCATTCTCCTTCCCTTCAACCACAGTTATGCTTGCTCTTGGCTTGACGCTCCCAATCCTTCTCGAGAAACGTCGGATAGGCTTGGTGCTTGTCGGCCTATCCTATCTCATGGGGTTTGCAGTTATATACACGGGGTTTCACTTTCCCCTAGACGTTGCGGCTGGAGCCTTCTTTTCCTGGGCACCAACTCTGTGCATAGACCGGGTAAAAAAACCCCTAATCCATGCGCTCAGCAGAACCAAGCCTAAGGAGCAGGAATGAGCCAGAAGATAGTTCAGCGGATTCATAGGCAATATATAGTAGAACCGTGCGAAGATGTAATGAAGCCGCTATAGAGAGCGGAAAGCGAGGACGATGATACTGTCATGCCCTCTGTTCTTGTCATCTATGACTCAAGGACTGGCAACACAGAAAAAGCAGCCGCATTAGTTGCCGAAGGCGTAAAGGAAGTCGCAGGGATAGACTGTCTCCTCAAAAAAGTTGACGACGTCTCATTAGACGATCTTCTGAAGGCAGACGGATTGATCATCGGATCGCCAACCTACTACGGTAGCATGAGCGGAAGGATAAAGGAACTCCTAGACAAGAGCGTCGACCTCCACGGCAGGTTTGAAGGCAAGGTTGGAGCAGCTTTCACGTCTTCGGGCGGAACAGCCACGGGAGCTGAGACAACAATCCTCTCGATCCTGCAGGCGCTCCTGATCCACGGCATGATCATACAGGGAACCCCTCATGCCCAACATTACGGGCTAGCCGTCGTAGGAGCACCCGATGGAAACGAGGAGGACCTCTGCAGACAGTTTGGAGCACGAATAGCTAAGCTCGTGGCGAAGATCGCCGGGGTAGAATGAAGGAGCAGAATGCAGAAAACACCATGGGGAGGAAGATGAGGATGAAGGCAGTTGTGCTAGCCGCTGGAGAAGGCCAGAGGCTACGTCCACTCACGCTTACGCGTCCAAAGCACATGATCCAGATCGGTGGGAAACCGCTTCTGGAGCATGTTCTAGTTGCTCTGAGGGAAGCCGGAATCAAAGAGGTCTTGGTGGTTGTCCATTACAAGGCTGAAAGAATCAAGGAATACTTCGGAGATGGGTCAAACATCGGCATGAAGATCGGGTATCTGCACCAAAAGGAGATCAAGGGAACAGCCAATGCCTTCAGTTTGGCAGAGAAACATGTGGAAGATGATTTCTTAGCGCTTTACGGAGACCTGCTTATAACTACCAAGACTGTTCAGTCGGCGCTGACCCTGCACAAAAAATCGAAGCCAGCCGCCACGCTGACGACTCTTCACGTTGAGCACCCTGAATACTACGGAATCATCAAGACTGAGGGAGGCAGAGTGGTCGAGATTATCGAGAAGCCTTCTCCAGACATCGCCGCGGGCAAACCAATCAACGCGGGCATTTACGTCTTCACGCCTGCGATCTGTGAGGCCATAGAACGGACCAAAGCCTCGCCCAGAGGAGAACAGGAGATAACGGACTCGATTCGAATACTCATTCACGACGGAAGAAAGGTGGTAGCCGCAAACCTCTCCGCCGAAGACTGGCTTGACATTGGGAAGCCCTGGGACCTCTTGGATGCGAACACCCGTGTGCTAACGAAGATGAAACCTGAAGTTCTGGGCAGAATTGAAGAAGATGCCCACTTGCTTGGCTCTGTTTTCGTAGGCGAAGGGGCCAGAATCCGTTCAGGCGCCTACATTGAAGGTCCCGCGTACATAGGCGAAGGCAGCGACATCGGACCGAACTGCTACATCCGGCCGTACACCAGCGTAGGAGGAAAATCCAGAATTGGCAATGGGTGCGAAGTTAAGAATAGCATATTGATGGACGGCGTCCATATCGGCCATCTCTCCTATATTGGGGACAGCGTCATCGGCGAAGGATGCAACCTCGGAGCGGGAACCATCTCTGCAAATTTCCGGTTCGACAATGGGTCTGTCAAGATGCAGGTGAAGGGCGAGGTTGTTGACAGCGGCAGAGCCAAATTGGGCGTCATCATGGGCGACAACGTTAAGACAGGTGTTGGCGCGCTCTTTATGCCCGGAGTGAAAGTCGGATGCAATAGCTGGATTGGACCAAACCTTGTCGTGAAGAGAGACGTGCCATCCGATACGATCATGATTTTGAAGCAACAGTTCGAGCAGCGGAGCCACTGACCAAGTTTTTCGGCTAGATAGGGAAAGATAATAAGCCCGATTGCCAAAAGATAGAACAGGACTGGAAAGCATGTCTGTGGCTCAAAGGAGATTCAGCACTGAAGTTTCGGGGTTGATGGACAGAACTGTCATGGTCGTTACAGTGGACAACAAAACTTACAATGGAACGTTGATCGGAGTAAACCCGGACAACTTGAGCCTCGTGCTCGCCGACGCCAAGGACGCAGAGGGAAAGACGGTCCCCCGGCTAGTGTTGAGCGGAAGCACAGTCGCCCAGATCATCTCTGTCGAGAAGGCCTTCGACCTTAAGGGTCTGGCTGAAAGGCTTGAAAGGGTCTTCCCGAGGATGGTGAAACTTTACGACAAAGAAGGCTTCATCTGGGTAATGGACCGGGTCAAAGTGACAGAGAACGGTGTGGCTGAAGGTTCAGGTCCGGCTGCCGAAAGAGTCGAGAGAGTCTATTCACAGTTTGTCCGAGAGACGAGAGGCGAATAAGCGACGCAGAAAACCGGAACCAAAGGGTCCTCCTAGTCTGCTCTATCTTCTCATCCTGTACTGACAATGCTTCACAGAAGCCTTAAGCTTCAAGGTCTTGGTTTCTTCACGTAAGGAGCAGGTACAGACATATCGCCGCCAGGACCAGCCCGCTTGTAAGCTCGATGATTCCCAGCTTTGAAGTTCTGGCAATCTTAATCTTGCGGGCCACATTTCGAGACGCCAAGACTGCGACTGCGATCAAAGCAAGGGGCGCCACGAATATGAGGTTGTACAGCGTCAAGAGAAGGTGGACTTGGATCAGGTCCTTCAGTGACGACAATAGGCCTAGACCTACGATGTAAGGACCCCCGCTACATGGAAGGAGAGTGAAGGTGGCCACAAGCCCCAAAACGAAGGAAGCACTGACGCTTGCGTAGGACTTCCTTATCCCTGATTCGATCAGTCTACGGAACGAACTTGGGATGGGAGACTTGAAACTCACCCTGAACCCTCGAACGATGTTAAGGACGCCCAGAACCAGCCCCAAAGTCTCCAGCGCCTTGTCAACGTAGGGGATAGCCGCCAAAACCTGGAAGGCTCCTAACCCCAAGGCATAATAGCCGATGAACACTGCTGAGATGAAGGATAGAGCCGTGGTCGCTGCCCTCATTCCACCCAGCGAGTGCATGGCCATGAATAGCAGGGCGGTGAAGAGGGCGAAAGTGCAGGGGTTGACAGAGTCTGCGAGTGCAAGAAGCGT
>CAYRBK010000060.1:0-8153 GCA_964422605.1 uncultured Candidatus Bathyarchaeia archaeon
CCTGCGGTCAGTCCTGGCTGTATGTCGGGGATCTGCTCAGCTTCGAAGAAGTCTAGGACATCTATATCTCCGGCAAGGAGACCGGCAACTTCGGCTTCGGATGTCGCATATATTTTGAACCGTATCTCCTTGAAGTGGGGACCTTCAAGCGGGCCAATTGATGAATCGACAGCTGCGTTCACAAAGGTTAGGGCAACCATAGATTGCGCTAGGATTGCAGATGCTATCAGAAAGCTCAGAAGACGAAAAACTCTGAATTCCTTGCTTTTCGTCATTTTTCTTCCTCGAGCATATAGCAAGGCTGAGTAAATATTTATCAATTTCGGTGCATTTTCAATGTATTAGATCGTGAACCTTATGATCTCCTTGTCTGATCCCAACAGAATGCGGAAAGAAACTCACGTGGAAACCAGCGGGTTCCCGGGCTGGAGGTACCAGATCCCACTATCCGGAACTATGCTTGTTCTCTCTTCTGTGACCTTTGCCTTGCTCTTTGATTTGGAGTATGCTCTTGAAGAAGTGTTGCCAACTGTTGTCGCAGCATGCCTCTCTTTCATCATAGTCGGCCTTCCGCAATTCCTTGAATTCAGGAAAATCTCGAAAGAGCTTACAAGCTTGGGGATATCGAGAAAGCTGCGGGATCCTAGCAAGAAAGAACTGGTCAAAGTAGGTTTGGGAGTAGTCATCCTTACTATGATAGTTCTTGGCCCTCTTTCCCTATCTTTCTTTGCACCTCCATCGATCTGGCTGGGGTCAGTTCTTGGGATGATGATTGGGCTATCATCTTCCCAGATCATCTTCACTTTATACATAAGACGATGGGAAGGGGTTCATGGGGTTAAGCTAAGCAGATTCACCATCTGGCTACGGGATGAAAGAAACCGAAAAGTAGTCATCGAATACGGAGTGAGGTCAGAAAGAAGTTGAAGATATGGACAGTTGCAGCCAATTACTTGACCCCCGTTGCCCTTTGCCTGATTATCTCCCTCGGATTCGTGAAGATGTACACATCAAGCGGGCTCACGCAGTCTCTACCGCGAACTGCGAGTTGGAACCTATTCGAACAGCTTGTCTGGATCCTGGCTCCAGCAGTATTGGGGTTTCTAGGAGTAACCGGCCTCTACTGGCTCATCTCTAAGCACAAGGACTTTGAACTTCGGGTGCTCTTTTCAATCGTGGTCGCTCCCACCTCAGCCATCCTAGTAATAGTTGTGTCCCAAACCCTCCTGACAGTCATCGCGAAGACTTACTCATCATTCATGGTCACGCTGACTGTTTTGATCTCTCTGTACGTAGCTGTTTTTTCCGTCGTCTTCATATTGAGCAATGCTTTTTCGACAACTGTTCGGAACTTCATTTTCATACTCTATGGCGCTTTGCTGGGCTCATTTATGAGCTTGTTACTTCCAACGGTTTCGCTGGTTCTGTTGCTTGTGTCGATTGCTCTGTATGATCTTGTAATGTTCAATTCCAAGTGGATAGTGAGCATAGTTCGAGACCTCAGTCTCTCAAGAGGCGTCGGCTCAAAGTTCGGTTACATAGGACAAAACGTGGAGATAGGCATTGGAGAACTGATCTTCTACTCCTTTGTTCCGGCTCACGTTGAAGCCTATTACGATTTTCCCCTGCTAGTTCTCACTTTACTGATGACAGCGGCTGGCGTTATGCTCAACATGTTGATACTCAGCAAGAAAGGATTTCTAGCAGGCCTCCCAGCCCCCATACTCCTCGGTCTAATCCCCCTAGTCGTTTCCTTGGCGATGTGAAAAAGCTCGTGAATCCCTCGCTTCGCTATCGGGCTGACTTCAGCCACACCGTGTTTCTCGTTGCACCGATTTCTAGAGCCGGAATCACCGAATCCTCGGGTTAAGAAAGGAACCTTGCAGGGTGCACATGCAAGAAGAAGGCATCCAGACACCAGAGGTAGCTGGTATGCTACTCAGCAAGATAAGAGTTGCAGTGCTTGAAGTCGAATCTCTCAGTCCCAAGTGTGTTCATTATGAAGGCGAAGATTTTGTTTCGGACCCTTATCGGGAGGTTTGGGTACCATATCGGTGAAGCTATGACCAAGCCTCTCCAAGCGTAGAAGGGCTGAACAACTGTCAGGATTTCTTCGTCTCCAGTTTTGTCTAGGTAGTTCGTCCAGAAAGACTCGAAAAGGTCGTTGAAGGGCCCTTCGAGTCGCCCATAGGTCTGAAACGAATAGAAGAGGAAGTTTATGGTCATGGCTGTCAGATCGTCTGCTGGTTCTCCCCATTCGCCTCGGCTTCGGTCCAGAATCGTGAAGTCAACTCCTCTTCTGAAAAGAACATTCCATGGGTGAAAGTCTCCATGCACCTGAGCGCATCTGTGCGACTTCTTCTTTATCCTCCATCGCCATTCAATGCATTTCATCTCAACTTCGGCTAGGAATTTCTCGTCAACATATTCGAGCTTAGGTAGGTAGCTATCCGTTAGGCCCATTATGCATTCTCCGTGACCTATCAGGTCTCTCATTCGTCTGACATACAACGATTCCAAGTCCTTTCCTTTGACAGAGTGAATCTTGACAAGATAATCTGAGAGGACTCTGCAGCGTTCTGCGTCCAGCTTCGTTAGTCTCTTCTCAGCTCTCATCCTCTCAAGGTCTAGGTAATAGGGCTCTCCCTCAACAAATTCCGTGACTATGAAGCATTCCTTACAGTCTCCAATCGACTCTAGGGAGTCACCAGTCGTGAAGGCGCCTACGTCCACTGAACGGACATGCTTAGGAAGCTTGTTGAAGGCCGAATGTTGCCAGATGAGGATTTGAGCCCTATCAGAGAAGTGTTCGTGGCCGAAGCCGCCGGGACGAATCGTCTCGAGCACAACCCTTTTCGGTTTCCCGCTTACCAGAATCTCGATCAGATAGGGAAGTCCGTATCCGAAGCCCTTCAGTTCTTTCTCAGGTTTTTCCCTTTCGAGGCCCAGCTCCTTGACGCTCAGAACCGTGACGCTAGCCCCAAACAAGTCGCTGAAATATTTCTCTAGGCTCTCCATCCTGATTGGTGAAATTTCCATTCTTACTTCCTCAGTATCGCGCTGGCTTTCCTCTTTGCGACCAAGATTTCCATGCGCACCTCTTTTATGTATGTGCGGGGAAATATTTCAGCGTTTAACCGATTGTCTGGAGAGCGACTAAGCTTTGAACATTATCATAACTGGCGGCACCGTTGTGACCATGGACAGTCAAGGGGTACTGAGAGACGGGGCTGTCGTGGTCGAAGACAGCAATATTGTCGATGTTGGCGAAGGTAAGTTGCTGAAGCCGAAGTATAGAGGCTATGAGAGGATTGATGCGAAAGGGAGAGTTGTCATTCCCGGGCTTGTGAACACGCATCAGCATGCAGCTATGAGCATCCTAAGAGGATATGCCGACGACTACCCACTTAGGGAATGGTTAGAGAAGTGGATATGGCCTTTTGAAAGGCACATGACGGGCTATGATATGTATGTCGGTGCACTCTTGACGGCAGTCGAGTCCATCATGAGCGGGACAACAACTGTCAACACAATGTATTTCTACAGAGACCAGTACAACGAAGCAAGAGCCTTCGCTGAGGCTGGAATCAGAGGCATCATAGGTCATGGATGTCTCTCTTGGAACAAGGATCGAGATGCTAAGGACTTGGAAGATCTGGCAAGACTTTGGCATGACAAGAACGCAGGCACCATCCGTGTAAGTGTCAATCCTCATGCCCCCTACACGGTTGACCCGGAGTATATGAAGGAACTTAGACCCGTGACTGCTGAGCTCAACCGGAGATACGGTTCCGCATCGCATCCCATAACTTGGCACATGCACGTGGCGGAGACAAGCGATGAACCAAAGAAGATTGAGGATGCCTTCGGCATCCGGGTTAAAAAGGGGGTCGTGGAATACTTGGATTCCTTGGGCGTTCTGGATGATGATGTGATTGCGGCTCACTGTGTCTCATTGACAAAACGGGACATCGAACTTCTCGCCAACAAAGGAGTGAAGGTCTCTCACAACCCGGTCTCCAATCTCAAGCTGGCTTCAGGAATCTGCCCGGTTCCAAGCTTGACCAATGCCGGCGTAACCGTTTCTTTGGGGACGGATAGCCCATCGTCGAACAATGGTGCCGACATGTTTGAAGTCATGAAGATCGCGGCTCTCCTGCACAAAGGCGTCAACGGGGATCCGACTTTGCTGCCCGCTGAAACGGTTTTGAGAATGGCTACAGTCGACGGCGCGAAAGCTCTCTGTTGGGACAGAGAGATAGGCTCGATTCACGCCGGCAAGAAGGCTGACTTAGCCATAATCGGTTTCGACAAACCCCATCTCTGCCCAGTCTACAACGAAGAGAGTCATCTTGTCTACGCTGCAAGGGCGGCTGATGCAGAAACAGTCCTGATCAATGGCAGAATAGTCATGGAAGACCGTCAAGTAAAGACCGTCAATGTTGAGGAGGTCATGGCTAAGGCGAGAAGAGTCAAGGAAACCCTCTTGGACCGGTTGTCTTCAGACCGATGACGCCAACTACCCTCGGCGAAGGCGTCTGAAGATTAAGGATACTGGAACTTCCCGTACGGGCTTTTCACCGTTATCTTGTTCTTCCCGTTGCCCTTCTCGCATCTTCCGATGACTGTGGCTTCGAGTCCGTAGCTTTCTGATATCCTCAGTATGTCTTCGGCTGCTTCTGAGTCAGCAATCACCTCGAAGCCTATACCCATGTTATATATCTCGTACATGGCTTGCCAATTCTCGCCGGACTCTTTCTGGATGAGGAGAAAGATCGGGTCAGGCTCGGGGAGGCTGTCCTTAACAAAGTGAATGTTCCTGCCTATTCTAAGACATTTCGTCAGCCCGCCACCCATATTGTGGACCAAGCCAGATATAGCGTCTCCGCATTTACGGAGTAGTTCGAATACGACCGGGACAAAGAACCTCATTGGGGATACCAGGGCTTCTCCAACAGTCATTCCAAGCTCGTCGAGATATTGATCAGGCTTGAACCTTCCATAGTAGCCCTTTCCCTCAGGATCAGCAATCTCAGGATACTTTTCTTGATAATCACTACTTAGGAGACAAAGCCTTGCCAGAGTGAGCCCATTGCACATAATTCCACTATTTTCCCTAGTCTCGTACTTTGTCTTTCCCCCGCTCCTCAAACCCACTATGACTTGACAAGGCTTGACATTCGCCCCGGTTATTACCTCTGCGAGCTTTACCCGCGCGTTAACTGTGCCCGAAATGTCAAGGGTCCTGAGCTGGTCTGGAAGATCAGCTGTCTCCCCGCCGGAGAGCGCAACTCTAATCCCGTGCCTTTTCAGCATGTCAAAGCATTCTTTGAACCCCGAGTTCAGAACCTTTAGGAGATCAGTTCTCGGAACTTTGAAGGGGTTTAGAGCCACGTAATCCACAAAGTTGACTGGCCTAGCGCCCACGCATGAAACATCGTTCAGATTCATTGCTAAGACATCTTGAGCGAGCCCTTCGAACCAGTCGATCTCGCCACTCTCTCTCCAGTTGAGGTAGGCTTGAACTGGTTTGCTGCCTGCACTGTCCGCGTGCGTTACGAGGCCGTAACCCGGCAAATCTGGGTCTTCCGTGACCACGCAGAAGGCTTCTGGAAAGAGATTGTGGATCGTTGCCTTGAAGGCTTCGATTCCACGTTTCCTGACGTCTACGCCTGCTTCGGCATATTTCGAACTCATTTCAGATAGAACCATGCTTATTTGTCTGCTCGGGCTACGTGACGATCTTCTCGAGTTTGCCTTCCTTCCATGCTCTCCTGATCTCTAAGGCTATCCTGTCTCCAGTGCTCATTCTTCTCTGGTACATGGCATTGGCATACTGAGAGCCCACGCCCATGTGCACGTTAGTTCCGCCACCGTGCCTTACGGCGACATCTTGCGTGACCGGAACATGCATGTAGGTCTCTTTGCCGGAGGGCACATCGTAGAGCCCGTATTCCACGGCGGCTCCGGGAATCTTTGACCAGGTTATTAACGTCTGTAGACACCAGGCTCCGATTATGCCGGGCGGTTCATGCTCTCTTGTCGCCATAAGGAACGCGTCAGCATATCTGTGAACGTCCTTGAGTAGGGATTCTCTTAGACTCATAGCCAGATGGCACGTAACCTCGAAGGATGGGACCTGCTTGATCTTCTCTTGCACATCGATTGGGAGTCTCTTTACGCCGTCAAGGATCGTTTCTCTCCGTTCATCTATAGACAGGAACTCATTGGCTAGGTGGACACGTGCTTTCTCGAGTGCGATCCTGTACAGCTTCGCAAAGGCGTCGTCAGTGTCTCCCCAATCTTCCTCTGCGTTCAGGGGCGAGAAGAAGAAGTTGAAGTTTGCGTGAGGGCCGAGCACGATCTGTTCGATCCGGGCGTATTCCAACCCTTCCTTTGTGAGGTTCCCAAGCTCCACTTCTCTTTCGATTTTCTCTTCGAGGTCGTTGGAGTCAGCTGCAAAGATGAACTCTCTCTCGTATTCTCTGTGAGCATGCTCTGCCTTCAGAAGAAGAGGGTTGTCTACGTATTCTTTGAACCGTATCCCCTTCTTGTAGACCTTGAACTCGTAGGATCTGGGGTAAGGTATCCCAGCCTTTTCTGCGAACCAATAGTAATCCTTCTCAATCGCGCCTCTGTTCTCGATCTTCAGAAGCCTTCTGGAACCGATAATTGGAACCGCATATTGCTTCTCAATCAGGCTGCAGTATGCGTCTCCGCTTACATAGGTTGAGAACGCTCGGTTGGGGATCTGGATGCATTCAAGCTCAACGAGCTCGTCCACGTACTTTACTATGTCGTCGTAGCTGTTGAGAATTATGACTGCGGCTTTCCAAGAGCCCTTCTTCTTTATGTCTTTTGGGTCTTCAGTAACGATTAGGTCTCTCTTGACAGCTGCGGGAAGGTCCTCTACCTGCTCGCCTGGACCGCCCACCATGGGATTCTGCAGATAGATTCTTGCCCTTTGCCTCGTCACATAGATTATGCTTCTCAGACCGTAGTTCCGCTGTCCCTGCCAAGCGTCAAGAGCCGAATGAGACCCAAGATTAAGGCAGACCGGCTCCCTATAGGACTTTACTAGTTCCTGCATCTCTTCTCGCTCTATCAAGTCCAATCACCAAACCTTCTTCCCGTTAGTCTTTCGTACGCCTCTATATATTTTTTGGAGGTCTCAAGAACCACATGTTCAGGCAATGCCGGAGCTGGGGGCTGCCTGTTCCAGCCGGTCGATAACAGGTGATCTCTGACATACTGTTTGTCAAAACTAGGCTGATCTTTTCCAACTTGATACTGGTCTCTGGGCCAGAAACGAGACGAATCGGGGGTCAGCAACTCGTCTATGAGTATGGCTTTGCCGTTGCGCAAGCCGAACTCGAACTTGGTGTCCGCTATGATTATGCCTCTTGATTCAGCTTTTCTGGCCGCAGCTTCGTAGATTCCCAGGCTTGCTTCCTCTATCTCTTTGACAAGGTCTTCTCCAATCATCTTGACCGCATCTTTTCTTGGCAGCTCAATGTCGTGTCCAATCTCAGCCTTGGTTGTGGGTGTCAGTACTGGTTGAGGTAGCTTCTCTGCCTTTCGGAGTCCTGGCGGAAGCCCAGTTTCGCCGATATCTTCTCCCTTCAGGTATTTCTCCCAATATGACCCGTAAAGATACCCCCTTACAACGAACTCGATCTTCACAGGCGCAGTCTTCGTCACTAGAACCGTTCTAGGATCGACAACTCCTAGGAGGTGATTGGGCACTATCTTCTCTGTCTCTTTGAACCAGTACGCCGAGAGCATGTTGAGAGCTTCGCCCTTGCGGGGTATCCCGTTCGGCAATACAATGTCGAAAGCCGAGATTCTGTCGGTGGAAACGATGAGTAGCTTACCGCCTAGGTCATATATGTCTCGTACCTTGCCTCTTTTGAACAAGGGATAGGGAAGGTTTGTCTCCAAAACGACGTTCTTGACGTCCATGCTCATACCGACAAGCCTCCTTCCTTCTTCAAACTACCCAGCATCTTCTCCAATGATATCTCTATCGGAGCGAATAACCTCCTTTCTCTTTCGGTCCATGAACCGCTCGATTTCTGCCCGAAGCGAGGTATCTGCAAGAGCCAATATTCTTACAGCTGCCAAGGCGGCATTCTCCGGTTTCGAGGCGAGAA
>CAYRBK010000061.1:0-7792 GCA_964422605.1 uncultured Candidatus Bathyarchaeia archaeon
CATCATCAATGATGATGACGCTGAGGACGCAACAGCGAGAGCCAAGAAGACCTTTAGTCTCTGCAAGAGGCTGCTCTCGGAACTCCTAACCCGCATAGAACATTGAAAAGGCGGAGTTGACAGAAGGACGACGAATGCGGGGAGGCAACGATGTACTTCATCTCCTTTGGGATCACTGCTCTTCTGCGTTTATCGATCGAGGTTGTTCCCACATCTGATCCCATCTACAAACTCTTCCAGCAAGATAGAAAGCTGACGCCTTACCCCTATGGCAAGCCGTCAAGTCTACTGATGTGCTGGGACAAACTATTTCTTCCTTACCGGATATGAAACATACGGGACATCTATGAAGACAGGTCAAACCATGCGCCGATTTGTTGCCAAAGACGGTAGAGAAGTCGTTTTGAGAACCCCGAGGTGGGAGGACCTTGACGACCTCATGGAGTTCATCAACTCGCTTGTGGAAGAGGGCGCCGACATCGCGCTCCCAAATAAGGTTACAAGGGAACAAGAGGCAGAATGGCTTGGACGTAATCTGGCAGACCTGGAGAATGATAGGGTTTTCATGATGGTTGCCGAGGTCGACGGGAAAGTGGTGGCAAACTCAGAGGTAGGCATAAAAAAGGGCTACTCAAGCCACGTCGGTGAGGTAGGCATCGCTATTCGTCAGGGCTACCGTGAGGTGGGAATCGGCACAGAGATGCTCAGAGCTTTGATCGCTCAGGCGGAGAAGATGGGGCTCAAGATACTTACTCTCGGCGTCTTCTCGACGAACGCGAGAGCAAAGCACGTTTACGAGAAGGTTGGCTTCAAAGAGACCGGGAGAATTCCTAAGGAGATTTTCAAGGGCGGCAAGTATGTAGACCACATCATTATGACCAAGGAGATCTAGCAATCGCATGTATATGGAAGGCGGACCGACATGGAGTTGAAAGGCGTACATTTCCTTCTCACTTACAGGTGCGATTCGGAATGCGACCATTGCTTCGTCTGGGGAAGCCCAAAATCCAAAGGAACCTTCACCCTTGAGCGAGTAAGGAACATTTTGGCCGAAGCGAAGAAGCTCGAAACCGTGACCTACATTTCGCTAGAGGGTGGAGAAGCCTTCCTTTACTATCCAATCATGGTCAAAGCCGTCAGGGAAGCCGCGGCGCTCGGGTTTCAGGTAGAGGTGCTCTCAAACTGTTACTGGGCTACCTGTCCAGAAGACGCTTTGGAGTGGCTTCGACCGATCGCTGAGACTGGAGATGCTAGACTGAGCCTGAGCAGCGACCTCTACCATGGGGATAGATGGATGAGCGACGAGCTGAGAAACGCGTTGAAAGCTGCCAAAGCCCTGAACATGAAAGCAAGCGTACTCACCGTGAAACGCCCAGACGCCGAGACACCATGCCCCGACGAGGCTGAAGGAGCAAAGGTCAGTCTAGGCGGATTGATGTACCGCGGCAGAGCCGCTCAGAGACTGGCGCAAGAAGCAGACAAGAAGCCTTGGCAGGAATTCAACAAGTGCCCCTATGAGAATCTTGCCAACCCAGGAAGAGTCCATGTTGACCCATTCGGGTATGTCCACATCTGTCAAGGTTTGTCCATTGGCAACGCATGGAAAAAACCATTCTCAAAGACAATGAGAGAATACCGCCCCTTTGACAGTCCAGTTCTTGAGCCCTTGATCCGCGGAGGTCCAGTAGCACTGGTTGAAAGGTTCAGCCTGCCCCACGACGAATCCTATGCTGACGCATGCCACCTATGTTACGCGGCGCGCTGCATACTGCGGGAAAAGTACCCTGAGGAGTTGGCTCCTGACCAGATGTACGGCGAATTCACGTAAGCTCCAGAGTGAACGAAGCCAAACCGGATTCATCTCTGTAGAGTCAGAATCGAACTTTTTCTTTCCTTGGAGCTTTTTTTCTTCCGGTTCCGGTCCATGTGTGTCCGCAGACTCTGCATCTGTGGGGAACCGTGTAGATGTCAACCTTCTTGGAACCGCATTTGGGACACCTCTTCTTTCTTCCCATTTACTCCCTCCCTCTACCTCCTAGCAAGCAGGTCTTGGGAACCTGACTTCAGACACCTACCCACGAGTAACAAGGCATCACGAGGGATGAGTCGGAAGTCATATTTTAGTTTGGAAACCATTCAGAAATCCTCTCGGAAACGGTGACTGAAGAGACAAAGGCAAGCCTTACGGATTTAGGCGGAAATCACCATTTTTCCCACCAGTCTCGCAGTCCTTTTATTATTCAGTCAAGCTAATAAGATTTTCGAGAATCGTGGTCCCGCATTATCGGGCTCGTGGTTAGCGAACCTATTCGGGCCCAGCCGATTTGAGGAGAAACCTTGCGGAAGATCCGTTTCCTCACAACACAACGTGATCGGCAACGAAAGCAGGAATCATTCTTGGAATCGGTTGTTGACTTGCTTCCCACCTATTGAAACGTAGAAAGCGATGGCTCTTTGGGTTGCTTCTTCGCCTTCGGGGTTGAACGGGGTCACCTTGGCCTTCTCCATGCCGCGGTCTTTAAGCCACTTCAACGCTGTCAAGAGAAGCGTGGTTCCGATCCGTTGCCTCCGATATTCTGGGAGAACGTGTACCCCTCCATCCAAGATACCGGCCTTCGACTCCGGATCAAGCCTCGGGCAGACGCATCCCACGGACTTGGCTCCCAGAAACGCGATGAACGGCTGCTCCAAGCCAGCTTCCATATACGGTCCTACGCGTCTCTCTGTGACCTCCGGGTCTTTGATGAAACCTGCCCACGTCACAATCAGGATCCTGCCTACCTCTCCCAAGTGATCCTTGGCAACAGGCTTTACGACAACCCTTTCGTTCACTTTTCGTTTGGGAAGTGGTTTCTTCAAGTCCCAGAAGACCGTAACCAAATCTCGTTCTCCGGCGTCCTTTATTAGGCTTCGGTTTCTTTGTACTTGAAGGGCGGATGCATCTGGTCAACAAGGTTCAAGGCGTCTTCCTTGTCAGGTCCATAGTCAACCGCGCCGAGAAGAATCTCAAGCTTCTCAAGCGTGATCTGGGTCACCCTCTCCCAGCTGAGAAGGACATCGGGCTCCGAGTTCTTGACGAAGGGATACTCAAGACCCATCTTCAGGCTGAAGTACGCCTTACTGCCTTGAACCTCGCGGAGAGCCCTCTGCAATATGTCATACAAGATCCGAATATCCTGCCTCGTGTACGTACCCGATCACCTTCGGCAATATCTTTCGCCTCCCTCTAATAGGATTTTCTGACATCGCGGTATACATGTTATTTGTCGAAAGGAGAGTGAGCTTATGCTTTGGTATATGCGTCCTCTCGCGTGCTACCGCGTACCTTCGCTTCTGGAAGCTCTTTTTCCCTCCACACAAAGTTGGCAGAAATGACCAATTCTGGTCCGTCCGTTTGGATTAGTCCTTTCTCCGTCACCTAAGTCCTGATATAAGTCATGTTTGTCCCATTTCTATGATACATCTTTTATTTTCAGATGTTTTCAGAGTTTCCTGATGTCTTATGCCCTTTGGAAAGTGGAGTAGCTTCGATGACTGCGTAAGAGACTTTGTCTCGAAAGGAAAATCCGAGGAACGTGCGAAGCGGATTTGCGGCGCCCTCAAAGCACGGCTTGAGGAAAGGAGTACAGGCCGATTCTTCAGTTGGGAGGGCGAAGTGGCGCCTCAAAGGGGCAACTTGATCGTGGGAAGGGCTATTCATCCCATGAAGACCTTTCATTCCGAGGAGTGGCCAGGTGTCCGCGTATACTTGGAGGAGGAGCTGAGGAAGGCTGCAGGTTCCTTGATTGGCGCTCCGCTTCTCTTGGATCACGTTTATCCTTTGGACGGTGAGGTTTTGGAGGCGAGCTACGTGGACGGCGCGGTTGAGTACGTGGCCGATCTGAGGAGCGAGGAAGTTCTCGGCTGGGTAAGAGATGGAACGATCAGCCATTGCAGCGTCGAGTACGAATGGGAGAACCTCGAAAGGGTTGACGGTGTCGCACCCAGAGGCATAACCTTCACGGGCCTGTCGCTGCTGAAGGAATATGAGCCCGGAGACCGGGAGACAACAGTTGCGGTCTGGGAAGCCATAGTCAAACGGCTCAGAGAAGCCGCCGAGTCATCCGTGAAGAGGCGGACGGAGGAATCTCCAGCGGTCGAAGCTGCTTTGGAAGCTGTCAGCTCAGCCCTAACTGAGCTCAGTGACAGGATGGAGAGGAACCACCGGATTCTGAAGACCCGTGTAGACGCCTTGGAGAAACTTGTGAATTCGAGGGGTGCTTTGGGCGAAGCTGTCATCGATCCGGCAGCAGGCAACACTGGAGAGATTGTCAGCAAAGCGGAAATCCTTTCCGAGCTCAAACGAGCCTGTTACGAACGTGTCCCTAGGCATTGGAGCTACGGCGCTTACCGCCAGAACCTTAGGCTAAAAGACCTCATAAGACGGTTGGAGAAAGGCGAAGAGGGTCAGAGGTAGGCGGACATGAACGTTTCAAGAGGGAACTTGGCTTACTCTGGTCATGGTCACTTCTGTGACGCTTTCGCCGCGATGGAACGGTGAGAGCAATAGCAAGAGAAAGGAAAGAGGGAGGAACTAGGAGACTATGGTTGCTGAGGATTTGGTTCCCCAAGCAGTGCTTGGAGAGGTGCTGTCTGCGAACGCTTTGATCTTGACGTGCAAGTGCGACGAGGACAATGTGCGGAAGGGCCGTTTCGTTACAGTTACGGTTGGTGAGAACTGGCCTCCGCTGGTCCACGAGGCGGATTCGGCGGAGAAGGTGTTCGGCGTAGCTCTCAAAACCGGGAACAATACGGAATATGTCCCCATCTGCATCTACGGCATCGTCAAGATGTACGCAGGCGGAGCAGTTGCTGCCGGAGCAGGCGTGAAAACAGACAATGAGGGCAGAGCGGTTGCAGCCCTTGCGGCTGACGAATCCATCTCGGGTGGGCGTGCCCTTATGAGCGCTGGAGAGGCTAATGACCAGTTCATCGTGCTCGTCTGCCCGGACGGTCACGGCTCGGGCGTCTAAAATGCTAGAGGTGGAGACATATGAACAGGGACACTTCGGAATATAGGAACGTCTTGATGGAGGCTGTTGTGAGAGACCCCGACTTGGGCGAGCAGGCGTGGAGGGACTCTTTCGTCGGGAAGGCTCGGGGGAACGTTCTGTTCCAGAGAACCATGAAAGAGTATGTGCTCAGCGATGTCTCACAGGCGTTGGGCAAGGTCTACGACTTGGCTGTCGAAGCTGCGAAGAAGAGGGCTGTAGGCAGAGACATCATACGAGTTGTGGCAACGGCAAATCCGAAGGTTCGCTTCTACCTGAGCAAGCGTGGGGCAGTCTGGCGTATCAGCGAAGGCCCTCCGATGCAGACCCCTGAACACTTCGATGCCGTCGACGCCAACGTCAACTATGAGTATGGCTACGACGCCTTGTTCAGCCAAGCCTACCTTGAGGATGTGCCATTCAACGTGATCGAAGGCGCTGTTCAGGATGCTGCCCAGCTTCTGGAGGAGCAGTTGACCAAGGATGCGGTTGCTCTCTATGAGGGAATAGCCGCAGGCGACTTGGCTGGAGGAGCAGAGATATCGGCCACTTCCGCTGGAACTCTGGCTTGGGCAGACCTTGTGAAGGCTTGGAACGCCGTGAGGAAGGCTGGGTACAAGCCCGATGTGGCAATGGTTCATTCGGATCAGGTTGCTGACCTCTGGAACGACGACAAGTTCATCCACAGCTTCTACTTCGGCGAGAGGGTTGACGTTGGACGCGGCCTATTGGGCGAGACCTATCTGGGCTTCAGGATCGTCGAGACCGACCTCTGCACTGCAGCCAAGGTTCACCTCATCGACACATCAAAAGCGGCTGTGTTGCTCCTGAGGAGAGACATCCTTACGCAGCCCTATGAGGAGAGGCTGAGCCAAGGCGTGGTCTGCACGATCCGTTACGGCTTGGGAACCCTTCGGAAAGACGCTGTTGCCAGAATCGTGAACTGCTGAGTACGTTGGCAGCCTATGGATGCTCGGCAAATCTCCCCAATTTTTTTGGGTTGCAGTAGATCACTCAGGAGGCTTTGGTTTGGGTCTTGTTCAAGGCGTCTGCAGCGCGTGCGGCGGAAATATTCGCCGGGACAGCCCTGTTCCAATGGCTGTGACATGCGACTGTTACAAGGTTTGCCCCTTGTGCAGAGAGCTTATGGAGCCCTATGCACCTGACTTGAGCCCTCATGTCTACAGAAACGAGCAGGACCCTGGTTGGGACCCTTTAGGCTTGGCTGAGAAGGGTGAGGCTTCGGCCGAAACCGTCTACGTCTGTGTTCGACATGATCCACCGTACTATAGTAGCCGTTTGCCTGTGGAGGTTTGGCTGGAGTGAGTCTTCCTAAGAAACGTTCGAAGTCGCTTTCGCTTTCAGATGTCTTGATCAGGAAGCTTAGCCACCTATGGTACGAAGAGGTCAAGACCCGCCTGAACAGGGACGAGAGGCTCTCTTTCTCAGAGTTTGTTGAGCAGCTCCTCTGGGAATCTGTAAAAAAGAAAACTGAAAAGCCGTCCATAAGCGCTTAAGACCTATGGGACAGGAACCTTGTCCAAAGGACATGATCCTTTCTGAACCGGGTTATCCTCTCAGTCTCATCGCATCATTCTTGCATAGCACAGTTTTTTAACTCGATCCGTTACTTAGAGGTCCAGAACTAGGCGAACCGGGTATGAAGGTCCTGTTTGTCTGTTCGGGCAATGCTTTCCGGAGCCCTGTGGCCGAAGCCTTGCTGAAGAGTCTTAGGCCTGATTGGGAGGTGGATTCGGCTGGGGTGAACCCAGTGATTCCGGTGGCGGAGTCTGCTTGGAGATATCTGGCAGCGGAAGGCGCTCAAGAATTCCTCAAAGACAACCCAGAGGGCCTGGACGAGAAAAACCTTGATGGGTATGATCTCATCGTGGCAATGGAGCAGAGGCACAGAGAAGCCGTCGTAGCCAGGTGTCCCAGATGCTCTTTGAAGACGGTTGTATGGAACATCCGAGACCCCTACCACATGCCTGAGGAATACGCGGAAAGAGTCTTCAGCCAGATAAAGAAGAAGGTTAGGGAGCTCGCTGGTTCACTATAGGAATGCTGTTTTCTGTATGGAAACTCACGGTTAGCAGTTCACAGTTCGGTGGTATGGCGGGAACCGTATCCGGCTTTTGTGAAACTATCCTTCTTCAGGATTTTTCCTGTATTGTTTGTGTTCATTGAACGATATTTGTGCTCTTCAGGCGCATCCTTCACATAATCATACAGGAGCCATATCAGTTACGAAACATCCTATGGAAAGAGCCTCTTTCCTTTTTCTGTGTATTCGATGACGCCTAGTTGTTTGAGGAAATCCAATTGGTCATATACCGCTGACTCTTTCTCCGCAATCTTGCCATCAACTATTCGCCAGATGAGAACACCTGTTTCTGTAACCCTCTTGCCAGTAGGGGCTAATCCACGATATTCCCCTGTATGTGTACCCGTAGCTGTATAACGAACCCACACTTTATCCCCTTCAGCGATTATATCCTCAATGGTCTCATGCCAGTCGGGAAAGCCCTTCAAAAGCATAGTCAAGAGTTGTTTGTAAGCTTCCAGCCCTCGTACTTGAAGGGAAGGGTCAAAGTAGTCTGCTGCTATTAACTCATCGAGTGCAGCAAAGTTTCGCTTATTCCATTCTTCAATAAACCTTCGAACTATAGCCTTATTCTTCTCCAATGACATGGGACATCATCCCTCTGGAAATCCTTTGTATTCGATGACACCTAATTTTCTGAGGAAATCCAATTCGTCTT
>CAYRBK010000062.1:0-3545 GCA_964422605.1 uncultured Candidatus Bathyarchaeia archaeon
ATGTCTTTCCACACTGTCGACCCCAGCAACACACTATCCGCTTCGACCGATCTCGCACAAGACGTTCTTGGTAGGCAAACGGATGCCAGCCCAGAAAGGTTCGGGCGAAGAACGCTGCATCTCCCCTGGCCTTCCTGAGCCTGAACTTGTCAACACGGCCCTTCAACAGTTTCTTATCAAGCGCCCACAGAGTCCAGAGAAACCCGAGAGGACGAAATCCCTCTTGTAAGGAGATATTCTTCTTTAGACAGACTGCGTACAGGCGTTCCGAAAACTCGCTTCTTCCGCCTTCAGAAATCAAACTCATATCATCATCCGTAAACCTTACGGACTGGTCGAAATCGTACATTTCCTGCCATGGCTGGCTGAAGAAATAGTCCGAATGTGTCTTCATAAACTCAAGGAAACCTCTAAGGACGGAGGGGGCATCCTCACTAGCTCCCGAGGCTGAACTTAGCAGTGTGCACAGTTGAGCAAGTGGTTCCAGAGCCTTCCTTGGAATCTCCTTCTTCACTGGTTCAGTCTCCCTCGGCTACGACTAAGCTTCGTCTTCTCGGTCCTCCAATCGTCAAGAAGTCTTAGATAGACGGTCGCGGATCGTATCCTGAACATTCTTCTGTGAGCAGCAGTCAACTCTCTAATCTCAGTCTTCTTCTCCCTTTCCGCAGATCTTCCTGCAAGAGTCTCCAGCAGCTTTTCAACGTCAACCATGATGGCCTCCGCCTTATCCATCTTTCCGCGCTTAGATCTCGTGACAGCCAGATCATTCAGGAAAGCTCGAAGCGCATTGTCCAGCCTGCTGATGTAAGCTCCCAGCAAGGCGGATTTCTCCGTTACCCCAACAGTTGACTCGTACGTCTCGGCCCGAGCAATACGGATCAGATACATCACGGCTCTCCTCACAAAAATCTGGTCAGCCAAACCCTCCAGCCCGTACTGCCTAGTCAGCTCTCCTACGAGCCAGTCGTAAGCCTCCCTTTCAGGGGCACACTCGCCGCCGGGAGAAAAACTTTCACAACGCGTATTCAAAGCGCAACGATCGCAAAGCATGAACCCAACCCTGAAAAACCCATGCCTTAGACGACTCATCAAGCCGGCCTCCTTCCAACCTTCTTCTTAACCCAACCATCCCCAGACTTCTTCATAACCTCAACTAAAGCGAACTTAACATAATCGCCATCCTCAATCCCAAACAACTCCCTAACGCCCTTAGGAATCGTAACCTTCCCGCCCTGAAAGACCCTAGCGACAAACTCCTCCACAAAAGTCACCAAAAACAACAGAAAACAACGAAAAGTATTTAAAAGTTACCAAATTTGACAACAAGCACACCGAACGACCCCTGAGATATTATGTGCACGTATCTTTTGATGTTATAAAGCATTTTATGGTGAGTTCGAGTCTAGCTGATCAGCAAAGCTTAAAGTTTGATGTCTGATCGAAATATTCCCAAAGGTTTCTCAGAATGCCGAAACGAGCGCGGAAAACTGAGGATAATGCCTTAGGCCGTATCGATCCCTTCATATTGGAGTTTGAACGACAAGCGCTGGGTATTCTGAAGGACGACGGTGAAAGCAAAGAGAAGCTGAAGGAGGTGCTGGAGGAGTATGCAGCCAGATATGCAGGGCAGAGCACTTCTTGAACTTGAGAACATAGGCTGCCTGAAGCATGCAGAGGTCAGCTTCAAGCGGGGACTGAACATCATCAAAGCTCCGAATGCCTCCGGCAAGACCAGCTTGATAAGGGGCCTCACATCCATGTTTTCTGACAAGATTCCGCCAACCCATATCTTGGCCCTGGACAACGTAAACGGAAGAGTTAGGCTTCAGTATGAAGGGCAGATGTATGAGAAGTTCTTCAGGAGAACCCCCTTCGGTTCAGTCATGGTCACCGGCAATATGCTTCCTTTCGCCGATCACAGAGCCTTTGACGCCTGCGTAGCGCTAGCTGAAACAGGAGTCGTACACAAAGTCACGGGAGGCGGCGCTGCCTTTCGCGATTACTTAGAAACCTTGTCCTACGGCAAACGCTACAATGTGATCGTGTCTGTAGCCCAAGAACTCGTGAACGAACTCAATGAGGAACTAGCAGGCCCTATCTTCGCTAAGTTTGAAGCGCTGCCTCTTCTCTTGACCGAGCTAACAAGTCTGCATATAGAGAGAGACCGGGTAAAAGAGAAGACTGAGGAGTCGCAGACCATCCGCGAAGCTGAAGTTCAAGACTTCTTCAAGAAGGTTGAGGACAAGGCGTCTCAGCTCTCAAGAGAGGAGATGACGCTATCCGGGCTTGAGAAGGACCTTGCTCGTGAAAAGGAAAGAGAGCAGCAGCTGCTTAGCTTTCTTGAGCTGGCAGACGACTCCGCCAAGGTTGCGGTTCACATCAAAGAAGGAATAGCCGAGTCGAAGGAGAGACGAAGCAGGATTAGAATCGATATTGTGAAACAAAAGGCGCTGTCGAAGAGTCTGAAAAGCGAGGTCCAGACACTGAGAAGGCAGCTGGAGCAGAGAAGGGTCGAAAAGGTCAGTGGGCTGAAGGAGCTTGAGAAGGAGCACGACCGCCTCAGCAAGGCCATAATCCTCAAGGAAGAAGAAATCCAGCGGGCTGAAAGGTTCTCTTCGGACGACCCAGAATACGCGGATCATTTGGTGATCGAAGTAAGAAGAGAGTTGACGAAGAAAATCGAATGGCTGAACCAGGTGACTGAATACTTCCAGGAGAAGTATATGCGCCGAATGACTTCTGCGAGGCTTCGGTTCAACAGAAATGTCACAAGGGCCTTCGAGCAGCTGAGCCTTAAGGGGTTCGAGAAAGTCTTTCTGGATCAAGACTTTGCTCTTCACATTGTTCGGGGGAACAGCATTGAGCAGCCAATTGAGACTTTGAGCGCATCGGAAAAATTGACAGTGAGCCTAATCCTGATGCTGGCTGCCAAGGACGCGTTCCTACCTGACTTCCCCCTATTCATAGTCGATGAACTCACACTTAGCTACGACCCTGAAAGGTTCAGGCAGATTGTGAGCTATATTACGAAACGCGTGCCTTATGTGATGGTCACGTCCCTAGCCTCAAGCGGAACAGGCGGAATCCAAGTAACGTACGAAGCGTGAAAATAGGGAAACATGTATGAATGTTAGTGAAGGTGGTTTTGAAGTCGCTGTAAGTTAGATGGTGTTTGGCTTGAGTTCGTGGAGAGAGTCCTTTGAAATAGTCAGCCAAGAACTGGCACTGGCAAAGAAGAAGAAACAGGCGCTAGATCAACTGCTAGCCAACAAGAGGATGTCGCAGCCAACCTATTACCATTTGGAGAATGCGCTGACGGCAAGCATCAGTGATTTGGAGACCCATCAGAGATCGCTCGCCCACAAGATGGACAGCAGGATCGACGAACTGGAAGAACAGATCCCTCTGCTTGAATGGGTGCTTGCAGATCTAGAGATCCGCCGTGTTGGAGAAGAGGTTGGCGAAGAGATATACGCCAAACGCAAAGAACGCGTCATGCAGGGACTCGATGCGACAAAGACTGAACTGAACGAGATTAGAACCTC
>CAYRBK010000062.1:3645-6588 GCA_964422605.1 uncultured Candidatus Bathyarchaeia archaeon
GATGGCGGAAGATTCGGCGTCAAACTCACCTATATCCATCAAGGCGAACCGAAAGGCATAGCGCACGCAGTAGGCATCTGTGAGGAATATGCTGATGACCAAGATTTCGTCGTCTACCTTGGCGACAACCTGCTGAAAGGGGGAATCAAGAAGTTCGTAGGGGAGTTCGAAGCTTCTGATTATGATGCCATGGTCTTGTTATGTGAGGTGAGAAAGCCCGAACTCTTCGGAGTAGCCAGATTTGACCGAGATGGGAAGCTTGTGGGTTTGGTGGAGAAGCCGAAAACCCCTCCAAGTCCGTACGCCTTAACGGGCATATATTTCTTCCGCCCGGCAATCTTCGACATGATAAGGAAGCTCAAGCCTTCTTGGAGAGGTGAGCTTGAGATAACAGAAGCCATCCACCTACTAGTTGTAAACGGCTGTAATGTGGGTCATCATGTTGTGAGCGGTTGGTGGAAGGACACCGGGACCCCTGAAGACATACTTGAGGCTAACCGCCTTGTTCTAGATGATCTGAAGACCGAGGTGAAAGGAAAAGTCGAGAACCAGTCCTCAATTCAAGGAAGAGTGTGGATAGGCTCTAACTCTGTCGTTAAGAGTGCAGCTTTGGTTAGAGGACCGGTTGTTGTCGGCGAGAACTCGGTTATCGAGGAAAAGGTCTACATAGGCCCCTACACAAGCATAGGCAACAACGTCTCGGTGAAGAGAGGCGAGATCGAAGACAGCATAGTAATGGACAGCTGCCTCATCGACGTGGACGAACGCATCACAGACAGCATAATCGGCCCAAACACCAGAATCACGCGAGACGCCGACTCCAAGCCCAGCGGGAGAAGGTTTATTCTGGGCGAATCTTCGCAGATAATGCTGTAGAGATAAGAGGCTTCACCATTGATCGTTCTTCTGACCGGGGACACTGGATTCATCGGCAGCAATATGAAGGCTTTTCTCTTGAAAGAGAATGTTCAGGTTGTTGGATACTCTCGTAGGGAAGGCTTCGATGTCTTGAACCGCGACCAACTACGCAAAGCAGCCAAGAACTGTGATGTCGTCTACCATTTTGCCGCCGAAGCGAAGCCTGGCCAGAGCGTGTCTAATCCCGTTCATGCGGTAGAGGTAAACGTTAAGGGTTCATTGAACATTCTAGAGGTTTGCCGGGAGCTAGGCCTTCAGTTGGTCTACCCGAGTAGCTGCGAGATCTACGGCGATTCCAAAGTGCCCATAAAAGAAGACTTTCCTATCAGCCCAACAAACCCCTATGCTGCGGCTAAGGCTGCAATAGACCGGTTCTGCTACATGTACCATAGATGCTTCAGCCTTGACGTGAAGATAGTCAGATTGTTCAATCCATACGGTCCCCGCCAGCAGCTGAACAAGATAATGCCAACATTCTATTCCAAGGCTCTGAGAGGAGAGCCTATACTGGTCTACGGCGACGGAACCGACACGCGGGACTACGTATACATCGGCGACATAGTCAAAGGCTTATGGCTGGCTCGGAATCTGCCAGCTGGCGAGGCGGTCAACCTTGCCACAGGTAGAGCAACTACGAATCTTGAGGTTGCTTTGCTGATTAAGGAGCTGACTGGAAGCAGCTCGGAGATCGTGTTTATCGATTACCCAAAGGCTTTCGGCGGAATCAGAAACCAGGTCGGATCATATGAAAAGGCTAAAAAGCTAATCGAGTGGGAACCCCAAACAACTTTGAAGGAAGGGGTGGAACAGACCATCAGCTGGCTTGACCAAGTCAAGGCTGGAAGGAGAGAATGACTAAGGACGACGATAAGGCGCTCCGCGAGGAAATCTTCAAGACCATTGAGAGTATCTTCCAGCTAAGACTATCTCAGGCAGTCTTCAGACCGGGAAAGGACCTTGTACGATATGCGGGCGCCGTCTACGATCACGAAGAGGTAGAGAGCATGGTCAACTCGATTCTGGACGGCTGGTTTGGGGTTGGCAAGTACACGCATAGATTCGAGGTGGAGCTGTCGCAGTTCCTAGGTGTGAAAATGGCGGTGATGACCAACTCCGGATCATCAGCCAACTTGCTCGCCGTCTCGTCTCTACTCTCCAATCAGCTTGAAGAGGATGCCAAACTAAAGCCCGGTGACGAGGTGATAACCCCCGCGCTGACCTTCCCCACGACCCTTAACCCTCTACTGCAGAATAACTTGGTGCCAGTGCTGACAGACGTGGATGCTGGGACCTACAATATCTGCGCTCAGGATTTGGAGACCGCTCTGTCAAACCGGACACGGGCTATTCTTGTTCCCCACATCCTTGGAAACCCCAATGAGATGGATGCCTTAGTCGATTTTGCCGAAGAACACGACCTCTTTCTTGTTGAAGATGCCTGCGAAGCTCTGGGCTCCAGATATGACGGGAGATACCTTGGCTCTTTTGGAAGCTTCGGGACCTTCAGTTTCTACCCTGCGCACCACATCACCACCGGCGAAGGAGGGGCAATCGTGACAAATGATGAGGAACTGTTGAGGATTGCTTTATCCATGCGCGATTGGGGAAGAGCCTGTGTAATGGCGGTCTGCAACCCCTTACACTGCCCCGACAGAAGTTGTCCCAAGTCAGCTCGCTATGAGAGAGTAGTGGCTGCAGATGACCTGCCGGAAGATTATGACAAACGCTATACCTACACTAACATAGGCTATAACTTGAAACCGACAGAGATTCAGGCAGCTATGGGTCTGGCTCAGCTCAAGAAGCTGCCAAGGTTCATCGAGTTGAGAAAAGCGAATTTCAGGTTTCTTCACGACGAAATGCGGAACTACGAAGAGTTCTTTGCGTTGCCCGAGACGCTACCTAAGAGTAACCCATGCTGGTTTGCGTTTCCTGTTACAGTCAGAGAACACGCGCCCTTCACGCGAAAAGATATAGTCCAATGGCTCACCAAGCACAACATCGAAGCGAAAATGATGTTTGCTG
>CAYRBK010000063.1:0-1726 GCA_964422605.1 uncultured Candidatus Bathyarchaeia archaeon
CAGAAAGCGTTTCTTCGACTCCGCAGAGGCTGCCCTCGCGTCAGAGGCAATGGTTTCGTTTGGGGTGGACATGTCGCCCTTGCTTCAGCTGCAGGGGTTCCAAAGGAGCCGCCTCCTTTCCTTTCTGAGGAAGGAGACGTTGATAGCAAGGAAATCCCAAGTCCCAATAGTCCTTTCCAGCGGAGCGATTAGCGCAAACCTCTTAAGGAAGCCGGAGGATTACGCGTTTCTCTCCTATCTTTTTGGTCTTGATTTTGGCGGGGCGATGCGGGGGTTTTGCGAGAATCCTCGAACCATAGTCGAGCGGAACAGGAAGAAACTGAGTCCAAACTATGTGGCTCCAGGCGTCTACATAGTCAGGAGGGGCGAAGACTGTCACGACGGTTGAGACGGCGTTACATTGCGGTCAAGATTGAGAGCGACCATCCTGTTGAGGAAAGGGATTTCTACGACGCTGTCTGGACCAGCATTCTGAAACTGTTCGGCGAGTACGGCGCCAGCCAAGCCGAATTGGGGTTGATTGATTACAGTGGGGAGACGAACCAAGCCATACTGCGTTGCTCTCATAAAGCCCTAGACCTTGTAGGAGCCTCAATAGTTGCAGTAACAGGGATCCGAAACGAAAAGGCAGTAGCGCATATTCTGCTCACCTCTGGAACACTGAAGTCTCTGCGGAGGAAATTGCGGAGTCAGAAAACCGCTGACCGTGGCGCTTCAGCTCTTTAAGGCTTTTATATGGGGGGCTCATTCTTCTCGATGTGGGATTCGAAGTTGGAACCCACAGCTGACGACAATGATCTCGAGCACTTCTTCCATACGCTCTATAAGCTAGCTGAGCTCGGCGCACGCGGCAGAACGATCAGGATCTCGACAAAGTTTCTCGCCGAGAAGCTGGGGCTTTCGCAGCAGACTGTCTCCCGCCGCCTTATTGAACTCGGGCGCAAAGGTTTGATCGAGCGAAGAGCGACGCGTGATGGCAGCATGGTCAAAATATCTGACAAGGGAGAGGCGCAGCTGAGGAAGGTTCGTCTCGGTCTGAACATGATATTTGAGCAGGAGCACCCTCCTTCCGTCACCATAGAGGGAACTGTCTTCAGCGGGCTTGGCGAAGGCGCATACTATGTAAGCCGTGAGCCATACAGGAAACAGTTCATAGAGAAGTTGGGATTCGATCCCTACCCAGGCACACTCAACCTCAGGATAAGCAGCGAGTATGATGCCAAGATGCGGGAGGAACTCGAAACCTACCCCGGCATAGTGATCGAGGGATATGAGGATGAAAACAGGACGTATGGCTCAGGAAAATGTTTCCACGCATTGATAAACAATAGGGAGAAGGGCGCACTAGTCTTTGCCCTCAGAACCCACTATGACAGGTCGGTTATCGAGGTCATCGCCCCGTGTTACCTGCGCCGCCGGCTGAAATTGAAAGACGGAAACAAGGTCAAGGTGGAGGTGTTCACGAAGGAACTCTGAGAAGCCTTTCGGGCTTTCTATTTCTTCATCAGCTGGACCAGTCTCTTGTCCTTCGCCAGCGAAGAGACTGTGATCTGCCCCGTGACCTCCAGCTTCATCAACGTCCTGTTAAGGTCGGCGAACCCCACGTCCCTGTAGAAGGCTTTCAGGACCTCTAGAAGTTCCGCATCGGTTAAGGACCCCTTCTCCCGCAGAATCTCGATGACAGTCGCGTAGACAGGTTGAACCTTCCATGTAGTTCCAGGCATTT
>CAYRBK010000063.1:1826-6518 GCA_964422605.1 uncultured Candidatus Bathyarchaeia archaeon
GGAACATAGATCAGACGGTCGAACCTGCCGGGTCTCAGAACCGCTGGGTCAACGATGTCCGGCCTATTTGTTGCTGCTATGACAACGACATCTCGGAGGTCACCGATGCCGTCAATCTCAGTTAAGAGTTGGCTGATGACGCGGTCGGTTACTCCGCTGTCGCCGTACCCCAAGCCTCTTCTAGGCACGAGAGAGTCTATCTCATCGAAGAATACGATCGCCGGAGACGACATCCTCGCTTTCCTGAATACTTCTCGGATCGCCTTTTCGGATTCCCCCACCCATTTAGAGAAGACCTCGGGACCCTTGATCGAGATGAAGTTGGCTTCACTTTCAGTCGCCACAGCCCTTGCGAGCAGAGTCTTGCCGCAGCCCGGCGGACCGAAGAGAAGAATTCCCTTTGGCGGCTCTATCCCCATTCTTGCGAAGACCTCTGCACTCTTTATGGGCCATTCAACCGACTCCCTCAGACTCTGCTTGACTTCTTCAAGGTCGCCAACCTCGTCCCAGTGAACGGTTGGGACCTCTATGGCAACCTCTCTCATGGCGGTCGGAGTGATCTCCTTGAAGGCGTTGAGGAAGTCGTCCATCGTAACCTCCATCTTCTCCAGAACGCTTGGCGGTATCCTCTCCTCTTCAAGATCGATCTCAGGCAGGTAGCGTCGCAAAGCCTTCATCGCCGTTTCGCGGCTTAGGGCTGCTACGTCTGCGGGTGTGTATCCATGCGTCATATCTGCCAGCCTTTTGAGGTCGACGTCTTGGGCCAGGGGCATGCCTCGCGTGTGGATCTGGAGCACCTCGTATCGGCCATGCTTGTCAGGTATCCCGATCTCTATCTCGCGGTCGAACCTGCCGGGTCTCCTGAGAGCCGGGTCGAGAGCATTCGGTCGGTTCGTTGCGCCTATGACAATGACATTTCCTCTGCCAGTCAAGCCGTCCAGCAAGGCTAAGAGTTGGGCGACTACTCTCCGCTCGACTTCGCCTGTGACTTCTTCACGTTTGGGGGCTATGGCGTCGAGCTCGTCTATGAAGATGATGGCTGGAGCACTTTTCTCGGCCTGTTGGAAGATCTCTCGAAGCCTGGCTTCGGATTCCCCGTAGAATTTGCTCATTATTTCGGGACCGTTTATGGAGAAAAAGTTTGCGTCCGACTCGTTTGCCACCGCCCTTGCCAAGAGGGTTTTGCCGCAGCCCGGCGGACCGTGCAGCAGAACGCCCTTCGGCGGCTCTATACCGAGCCTCTGGAAGATCTCAGGATGCCTCATTGGGAGTTCAACCATCTCCCTTAGCCTCTGGATTTCCTCCCTGAGGCCACCTATATCTTCGTAGGTTGTGCGCGGGACACCCTTGGCTTCAGGAGCGGGTTCAGCGAGTATCTGCAGCTTCGTGTCGTAGGTGAGCCTTATGATTCCGTGCGGACGGGTCTTCGTCACAGTGAACTGGACAGGGTGGCCCAGCATCATAACTAGCGTGGTGTCCCCTTCGATGAAGGTTCTCTCCATAAGCCTGTTTTTGACGAAGTTGGTGAAGTCGTCGTCCACGTTGAGACGCATGTCGATGGGTGCAAGGACGATGCTTAGGCCGTCCTTAACCTCTGCCCGGTGGATGACTACGTACTCGTTTATCGAGACGCCTGCGTTTTTGCGGGTGAAGCCGTCTATCCTTATGATGCCTCGACCCTGATCTTCAGAGTAGGCTGGCCAAGCGATTGCAGAGGTCTTTCTCTTGCCCACGATCTCGATGACGTCGCCTGCGGAGACTTCGAGTTTCTCCATGGTTGACTGGTCTATTCTGGCTATTCCCCTAGCTACGTCTCTTTGTTTCGCGTCCCCAACTCTAAGCTGTGCCTCTTTCACCTGAAGTCACCGTGACCTAGAACATACCACCATAGAAGAAGGGGTTGCAACACTATATAAACGTAGTGAACCTCAAACCCTTCTGACCATTAGGGTTTGAAAATCGCTTATCTCCGTTATCCTTCTCAAGCTGGACTCAACCTCGTCAATCCCGCCGCTCTGGTCCTCGGGCAACAATATGTGCGCAATCAGGGCTACGAGCCCGAAGGCTATAGGTTCCTCCTCAAACTGGTACACAGATGCATACGAGGGAAGGTTCTTCCTGATCTCCATCTTCAAGGATTCGCGGTTGACATCGATGTCTGAAGGAAAGATCTTCAGCGAGACCAGAACCCTAGCCAACTAAATGCCTCCTTTAATGGCTGTAGAGAAACCCTTCAGCTATTTTAGAATTATGCCTAGATAGAGACAGCCTCTGAACCGACTTCCCTTGCAGAGCTGAGGTCTTGACATGTCTCAGTTTCTCCGTCATCTACGTTGAGCCGTGGCGAAAACGAGGACCAGCCTCAGGCGGATCATTGAACCTCTATCTCAACATCATCTATGAGATAGGTCAAGTGAGTCTCCCACCGCACTGAGATTCCCACCGCAACCCAAAGCTCTTCGCCAGAACCCGTGTTGAGGGGCAATGTCTCGCTGTACTGCTTCCACCCAGCAACCTCGTTGGCCTGTCCGACTACGGCGAAGTCTCCCTCGGTCTCAGGATTGCGCACGCCAGCATAGGCAACTATGGCAGCGATAGTGTTGAAGCTTTCTTGGTCGCTGTAGAACTGAAAGGAAACCTTGACTTGGACTTGAGAGTTCCTCTTCACGACTATTCTTCTTTCTATCCAGATGGTTCCGTCATCCTGACTTCCGTCAATGAAGAGCTTTACGGAATACTGCCCAGACTTAGCGGCGTCAGTTACCCGCGTTATGTTCCATTGCATTGTGTGGCCTGGATTGTTTGGGTCTAGGGGAATGTCTCCGTCTGCTATCCATTCTCCTAAGCCGCTCTCGAAGTCTTCGCTAAGCTTCAAAGGTCTAAGGTATGTGAAATAGTACCAACTGATGAAGACGCTGGCTAATATGATGACTGTAAGAGCACTGTAGACAATCTTTCTGTTCACGTCGGCACCTCCTTGCCGTCTTTCATGGAAGTGATAGATGGCCCGTGCAAGATATTACTACATTTTAGAACAGGCGGCAGAAGACCGTTCGAGAAGTCGGACAAACCCTTGGGGCCTGCGCAAATCTTAATAGATGTCGCTCGAGATTCTGAATTGCCTATTAGAGCGTTGTGAACCTATGCAGACCGAAGAGGCGGATATCCTTGTGGTGGGAGGCGGACCAGCTGGCTTGATCGCGGCGCGTGAAGCCTCAAGGAGGGGCGCTGCCGTAATAGTATTGGAAGAAGATTGGGAGATCGGCATTCCTTGTCACTGTGCCGGACTGGTCAGCATGAAGGGGCTGGAAAGCATCGGAGTGACGTCCAGGGCGCCCTTTGTCCAAAACGAAGTGAGAGGTGCACGTTTCTTCTCGCCTTCGGGCTTGTCTTTCACAGTCGAGAGGGACAAGGCTGTAGCCAATGTTGTCGACCGCCGTCTCTTCGACAAGTTCCTAGCGCAGCAAGCTGAGGAAGCGGGCGCCAGGGTAGAACTGGGCTTCAAAGTCCAGGGCGTGGAACGTCTCAAGACAGGAATATCAGTCAGCGGAGAAGAAGCCTCGTACAGAGCCAAGATTGTCATAGACGCCGAAGGAGTCTCCTCAAGAATCCTCAAAGCCATCGGGTTGAAACCTTTAGACCCAACATGCCTCTTAACCGGGCTCCAGATGGACCTTCAGGGCGTTGACGTAGACCCGGAGTACGTTGAGGTTCACACCGGACAGAGAATTGCACCGGGCTTCTTCGCGTGGGCCATCCCGTTAGGTGAGCATTCGGCGAGAGTTGGCTTGGCGTGCAAGGGCGCGAACCCCCGAGAACTCCTTGAAAGGTTCATCAAAGATTGGCTTGGGCACCAGAGGCTCCCAGAACGTGGTGCAACCCGTTCGGGCCAGATAGTGACATGTGGGCCGATAGGGAAGGCTTCTAGCGATAACTTTTTGGTCGTTGGAGACGCAGCTGGACAGGTCAAGCCCACTACAGGAGGAGGCGTGATTCTTGGAGGCTCCTGCGCATCCATAGCTGGCGAAGTTGCAGCTGAGGCTGTGAATTGCGGAGAGCTTTCCGACACGTGTCTGCAGAGATATGAAAACCTGTGGAAAATGCGGTTTGGCAACGAGTTTCGAACCATGCTGCTGGCTCGGAGAGCTATGAACAGCCTCTCAGACCGGGTGATCGACAAGCTCTTCAAAATTGTGATCGAAGGGAACATTCAAGGTCTCCTTTCAGCCGAGGGGGATATGGACTTCCAAAGAGGCGTTCTGGTGAAACTTTTGAAGAGCAAGGAAGTTCTGAAGCTTCTGCCGTTATTTCTGAAGTCCCGGTTTCCCTTCTGAAGTAGGACGGCCTTTGCCATCTTCCAGAAGCTTGAGGAATTGTCCTGCTGAGACTATCCACATTCTTCGGTAACGTTTTTCTCTGAGAAGATGCTCGTCTCCGCCTACAACAAAGCCGGCTCTGCCGCCTAAGGCGCACTCTAGGAACTTGTTATCAGCCGGGTCATCTTGGATCATCTTAACCCTCCTCCTGACCTCCACCAAGGTCGCAACACGCAGTACGGCTTCTATCAGTTGCTCACGGCTGATGTCTGCGCCTTCGTTGATTTCTCTGAGTCGAGGGTAGGCAAGTGTTCGGCTGATTTCCTGAAGAATCTCCTCTGATGCAATAATGGCTATTCTGTTCTCCTCTGCAGCC
>CAYRBK010000064.1:0-6357 GCA_964422605.1 uncultured Candidatus Bathyarchaeia archaeon
TCGGGCGGCCCATCTCCGTCGCCCGCCCGACGACCTCCTCTATAGCGTCCAACGCTGCCAGCCTTCGCATTTTGGGCAAGAACCCTCTTTTCTTTTGGAGCTCAAACAGGACAACAACGGCAGCAAACGCAACAATGAGATACACGAATTGTAGAATTCTTCCTGATTGTAACATAGCATTTTCCCGGCCAATAGCGGCAAGCCTGTTACTATTTGAAACTTTCGACAATTGGCTGAATCGTGGGGCTCAAGGTGCCTGTTCAGGGCTATGTGAACCTATGCAGCACCCCGAGTCAGTAGAGAAGCGTTAGCACACATTCGAAGATTGAGGCATCAATACTCGATATGTCCTTAGGCCATTGAGTTCAATGTTGCTTGGTGGAAGCGAATTTAATGTCCTCGATCTGTCCAGCTTTTTCAGGGTCAGAAATCGTGTGAGACATGTTGCATCAGGGCTATCTCGGCTCAACGCTCCTCCTCAACTTCTCTCGCACATTCCATTGAATCTTCCTATCGTTAGGCATAACCGCGGATCCTTTATGATTAGGCAACAAAATCACTCCATTCTTCGAAGCTTGGAGGACAGATTTGGGTTGCTTTCAAGCCTGCCCAATGCCAACGTGGCACATCGTCCCAGGCCCTCCTCGCAGCTTGCGAGACATCTCTCATCAAGGCTTCTTCATCCACTTTGATCATATGTCCATCCTCGACAACGGTTTCTCCGTCGATGATGACTGTGTCGACATCTTGCCCGGTAGCACAATTGATGAGCGTTCTAACAGGGTCGATAACTGGTCCTATGTGAAGCCTATCGAAGTCAACAATGACAATGTCCGCTTTGGATCCTATGCATATTCTTCCAATGTCAGTCCGGTTCAGTGCCTCTGCGGCTCGGACGGTAGCTGACCTGAATACTTCAGCGGACGAGGCGGCAGCATAGTCCTGATCAATAACCTTCGAAATAAGCGATGCCAGTCTCATTTCAGAAATAATATCTCGGGGATAGGTATCCATGCCAATTGTGACGTTGACTCCTGCATTCAAGTACCTTTGGAAGGACTCCAATCGGATGCCGCGGCGTGCATAAACCAGAGGGCAGTGCGCAACGGTCGCTCCAGTCTCAGCAAGCAGACGAATATCAGAGTCTTCGGGATAGGCTGTCCAACTGTGGCCACTGATGAATATGCAATGAGCTATTATCAGGTTCTCGTCGAGGATTCCAACATCCGCCAGAAATCGCACAGGTGTCTTCTTGTATCGTCTCAGAATCTCGTGGAACTCGAAGAGGTTCTGCGCAGCGTGAATCTGTATCTTTGCGCCAAGCTTTTTCGCTTCTTCCTTGGTCTTTCTTAGCAAATCAGCCGAGCAAGTGTCAACCTGCATCGGATAGAGCATGCCAAGTATTCTTCCGCCGTAGGCTCCCTGATTCTTCTGGATGAAGCTGACGGCTTGTTCGAGGCCTTTGAATCCGTTTTCCTCGTCCCAGACATACTCAAATTTGCCGTCTCTTGTAACAGACCATTTTGCTGATCTAAAACCGGGGCCGACGTACGCTCTGACGCCTATCTCTCCCACCATTGAGAGCAGATCATCATTCCCGATTCTGCCGATCTCCACGAGGGTTGTGCATCCATGTCTCACAGCATCGGCAACAGCAAACTTCGCTCCGACCGCCGGCTCTTCCTCCAATCCGCCGAGGCTACCTGATACAGGAACGCAATTGAATACGCCAGAGCCGAAGAAGTCTCTTCTGCCGGAATCAGGTAGGAGACGTTCGCAGGCAGGTATCGATGCGTGGGTATGCATGCTGATTAGGCCGGGAATGACGAGTTTGCCCTTGGCGTCTACTCGCTTGTCTACAGCTCCCGAGTATTGCTTGCCGACGTACTTCACCTCATTGCCTTCGTAGACAACAACGCCGTTCTCGATCGTTCTGTGATCTTTTCCATCGTAGGCCACGATGTAGCTGCCTTCGATAACTGTCCTCAAGTCGCAATCCCTCAAGACCCAGATCGACTATGTTTCAATTCTAGCCACACGTCCCAATGGGCTCACAGTTCTCAGCACCAAAGCATGATTGGCCTCCATACCTGAAGCTTGGATAACGGTAGGGGATTATGGCTTGTATGAGAATCTGTGCTTCGGTTCAGGACTTGGGCCTTGGGGCAGCGTCACTTTCTTGAACCATCTAAGGAACCTGACCGCTTGCTCGATCAGTGCTTTCAGCTCTTTTTCTCCTTTCTCCGCCGTCGCCAGCGTCGCGTAACCAATAGTCCCGACCGGCCCAACTTCAGAACCTCTCTCGCTAAATCTTGGGTAGGCCCACTGCGTTGCCGGGTTCAATTTCATGAACCATTCCCATTCTGTATTCTCAGGTAGACCAACCCACTGAGGTAGGATTGGCTGGTTCGTGCCGGAACTGACCGTATCTCTAGCCTTACTCATGTCGACATCTTCGGGTTGAAGAAAAAGCGCAGTAGAGGTTTCGCTTTCTCCCCCATGTGCTGTGAAGGTGCTTGTAGGTCTGTAGCCCAACTTCTTCTTCAATTCCTCCTCTTCCTCTAGTGTCATAAAGCCGCTTGCGACCAGCCCATCGGCTACGAAGAGGATAATACCTGGGCCGAATTCCTCGTAGAGTTCGCACATTGCCATCCTGAGGCTCATTACATGCGATTGTCCTCCGCATCCAGGAACTAAGACGAACTTCTTGAATCCCGCCCCGAGATATAGGCTCCTAACGATCTCCTTCGCTACCGCAGTCAAAGTCCTTGTTGATAGAGTTATGGTGCCCGGAAAGGCCATGTGTTCCCACTCCACGCCGAATGGCATTAGAGGAGTAAGAACAGGTTTGACATCGTTCCTGACCTCCTCAGCGGCTTTCTTCCAAATGTACCTTGTTGCTGTCTGGTCGGTGTTTATCGGGAGGTGCGGTCCATGTTGTTCTGTCGCAGAGAAAAGAACAATCACAGGTGTAAGGGGATCCTCCTGAACCCTCTCCTTCACCTCAGGCCAGGTCATCCTGCCCAATTCGACTTTAGGATAACTAGCTTCACAACTGTTCATGGGGACACCTGAGGACTCCTATCTGTCGAGTACATAAAACTGTAATGTATGACGGATTGGGCGACGTCTACGCCAAGAAAAACTACAAGAAGAAAAAAGCAGGATGTCTATCAGGATTCCTACGGTCTAAATGAATACCTGTGCTCAGGTCTCGTGCCAGAAGGAGTTTTCAGTTTCTTAAACCACCTAAGGAATCTGACCACTTGCTGGATGCTGAGTTCGACAGCGGGCATACCTTTCTCCTTTGTACCTGCTGTAGCCGGACCTATTGATCCCGCCGCAGCCACCTCTGGGCCTCTCTCTTTGAACCTTGGGAAAGGCCACGAACCACCAGGATTCAGCTTCTTGAACCATTCCCAGTCCAAGTCCGTCGGAAGCCCGACCCATTCCCGCTTTATGTCTGTGTCAACAGCAGCTTTCATGTTGATATCAGGATTCTCCCATCCAAGAGCTATGGACGTCTCAGATTCTCCGGCATGTTCCGTAAGCCATTCTTTCGGTTTCAGATTCATTTTCCTTTTCAAAGCCTCTATTTCTTCTTGACTTGCGAATGCGCCCGACTCCGCCAGAGAACCTCCACTCCAGAAGAACAGAACGATGTCGGGTCCGAATTCTTCATAAAGCTCAAACATCGCCGTTTGAAGAGCAAATCTCGGACCCTGACCATCGCAACCCGGGACGAGAACGAACTTCCTGAAGCCAGTGCCGAGGTAAAGGCTTCTAACGATCTCCTTCGCAACTCTCTTCATCGTCTCCACCGTCAACGTTATCGTCCCCGGAAATCCCATGTGTTCCCATTCAACTCCAAGCGGAATCATCGGTGTGAGAACTGGCTTCACTTCGTCGGCCACTATCTCAGCAGCCTTAATCCATAGCTTCTTGGTCATGAACGCATCTGTGTTAAGAGGCAGATGACGACCATGCTGCTCAGTGGAGGAGAACATGACTGCAACAGGGGTCAACGGGTCCTCCTTCACTCTCTCAGCAACTTCAGGCCAAGTCATCCTCTCAAGTTCGACCTTTGTCATGTCACAACACCCTCTGAAGCGGAGGGGTCTCTGCAATGTCCTTAAAGCTTTTGCGCCACTGTCCCAGCGTTTCAGATGAAAGGTTAGATCAAAGACTCAAAGATACGTTCGGGAATCACCAGTTCATTTCAAGTATCTTCTGAAGACTCAAATTCAGAGGAGGATTGATGTTCGGATGGGTAACGGCAGGCCCGTGTGTAGCTTTCTATCCCTATTTAGTCAATCGCTCTCTGCGTCTAGAGATTACTGCGTAGATTTCTTCTGTTGAAATCCTCTTTAGCTCTCCGCACCAGTTTGGCGTCCGTGAACAGCTTAAGCCCAAGCAGAGCAATGGCTTTAGCGCCGATGATTGCGGCTTTATGTGCCTCCGGAGAGGCCGCAGCCTTCGCGAATCCGGGGGAATGGCCGGTGAATCCTTCGCCGATTCTTATGGCGGCGTATGTACCGGGTGTAACACGACTCACATTCCCAAAGTCGCTTGTGCCAGGGGATATTTGCGGCTCAGCTTCTTCCATCTGCACATTGAGCTCTACGAAGCATTCTCTGAATGCTTCTGCTAATGGTACATTTGTCAAGTCACTCTCGTATGTTGGTGCATATTTGTGGAACTCAACTGTGGTATTCGTTGCTAGGGCGGCGCCTCTGGCGCAGTTCTTGACTTGTTCTAGAGCCTTCTCAAGGTCTTCCTTTGAGCCTTGCCTTACGTACACGCCAAGTTCGGCTATCTCAGTTAGTCCCAACTTGTTGAAGTAGTATGGCTCGTGGTCTTTGAAATCGACTAGTCCTCGACCAGTGAGGATGTGCTCTACTGGTGGAACGATATGCAGCGTGTCTATGGCTACTGTCGTCAGGATGGCCGCACGCTGTGCGTCTGCTATGGCCATGGCTTGGGACATGTGACCAGAACTTCCTTTGAATGTGAACTTCCATACGTCAGCATACATTCCGTACTTGTCATACGCTGGGTTGACCTTCATCTGCCATTTTGTGCCAGGATGCACATATGCGCAGGCGTCCAGTTTTCTATACTCGCCAAGCATGATGACCTTTCCTCCGGCATTATCCATGAAACGCTCTTCGGCAGGAGATCCTAGAAATACTAGAGTCCCCTTCAGATTGGACATGACTGTGCTCAGTCCGAGAGAGGCTCCAAGAGCCGCCGTTGCGATGATGTTGTGACCACACCCGTGACCTATTGGCATCGCATCGTACTCCGCATTTATCCCTACTAGAGGGCGTTCGGACTTCCCTCTATAGGTGGCTTTGATTGCGGTTCTTAGTCCATCTCTCCAGGGCTCCATACCGGGCTCAACTTCTGGTCTGCTTATTTCGAAGCCCCTCTCCTTGAGTTTTGAGATCAGTAAACTGGAGCTCTTGAACTCCATGGTTCCGTATTCTGCGAACTTGTGGATCGCGTCACTTACTGCAATTAGCTCTGCCTCGATCGAATCAATTTCATTGAGAACTTTTTTCTTGTAGACTTCGTATTCGGTCATTTTCTGACCTCAGATAAGACTACTTCCCGGAATCTGCGGTGACGTGGCTATAAGATTTCCGCGCGGCTGAGAAAGGGCCCTCTTGCATAGTAATCCATACACCGAAACTCTTCTTGATTCACAACGATAAAGTCGCGCGCACATCTCTAATACACGAACGACCGATCTACTCTTTGGCCACAAGATTGACAGCCGAAATTCTTGATGTAAGCATGGAGTGAGGAAGATGATCAAGAAAACAGCTTCCGTTGGCAAGATTGAGGCAGAACCAGACACAAAGAAGTTGGAGTGAAGATAAGCAAGAGCCATGTCTAGCGGATACTAGACAAAGCTGGCACAGTTCACAAGCGGCCCAAAACGGCAAGGGCTAAGCCATAAAAATGCGGCGACCAGTACTTCCATGGAAGCTTTCGATAGCTGGAGGTACAGGAGATTGGCAAGAAGTCATTTGGCTGAGCGGGTCTCGTCACTTGCTCCGTCAGCTACAGTGAGTCTTCCCGATAAGGCAAGAGCCCTGAGAAAGAGCGGTGTAGATGTGATTGACCTTTCAGAGGGGCAACCTCACTTTGACACGCCGGCACCCATCAAAGAGAGCGCCAAGAACGCCCTTGACTCAGGGATGGTCTACTACATTGAATGCAGTGGTTTGCCGGAACTTCTTTCCGAGATCAAAGCAAAACTGGAGAAGGAGAACGGAATAGATGTGCCAACATCGCAGATCATGGTCACTGTTGGCGCCAAGCAGGCAATATTCAGCTCAATTCTTTGCA
>CAYRBK010000065.1:0-6149 GCA_964422605.1 uncultured Candidatus Bathyarchaeia archaeon
GAGTTCCGCTTTGTCTTGACGGGGCAGATAATGTAGCAGTTGTGTTCTCTTGCCCTTTCCGAGGCTGCATCGATCGTCGGACCAGGCACGGTTTCAGCTAGCTGATCCAAGGATCCGGCAGAAGCAGAGACAGTGGTAAAGGCTTCGGGGAGGCAAACCATATCAGGGTTTTGGCGAAGTGCGAGATCGAGTAGCCTCATGACGTGTTTACGGTTCTGCTCAACGGAACTGAAGAATTGCCCTCCTTGGCAGACTGTAGCGATACGTACCCTTGTTCCCATAGCGTCGCGCTCCATGGCAAATGTGAGCAATAATGGACTATCACCAACTCGCAACTAAAAGATTTTGCTGAGGTCCCTTTGCTTCTCAGCCAGACCAAAGATTAATACGCCGAGAAAGCCCCTATTGTCGCCATGGTGGTTTTCGTTGCAGATCATTGACGCTCATGTTCACTTTCCATCCGAAACTGGGCTTGAGGCCTTTGCCGAGGCTTGCGAAGAAGCCGGGATCGTAAGGAGTTTCATGTGCGCTCTTCCCATTCTAGGATTGGACAATGTGTCTGTAGAGAGAGCTCTAAAGGAGTATCCAGATCTGATCAGGGGCTTCGCATACATTGACCTAGACAAAGACGCTACTGTGACCATTGAGGAAGTCTATTCCCGCGGGTTTTCAGGGATCAAGCTAATATCGCCCCGCAAACCGTACGATTGGGAAGGATATTTTCCACTATACGAGAAAATAGAGACACAAGGCATGCCAATACTATTCCACACAGGCTTGGTGGCAAGAGGAACCAAACCCTCGGAAAAAGGCGTCACCTCAAGCAATATGCGGCCTGTCTACCTCGAAACAATAGCCAGAAGTTTTCCAAAGATCACTCTGATAGGCGCGCACTTGGGTCATCCGTGGTGTGAGGAGGCGGCAGTGGTGTCGTTTCATAACCCCAATGTATACTTCGACATATCTGGCGGACACACTTTCTACATAGCTTTAGCTATATGGAAAAGATACGGTTACGACCTCCAGCCTTCAAAAATCCTCTTCGGCACAGACTCTGCCCCTGAAAGATTCCAGAAATTCGCCGATTACTGGACTGTAATTCTACCTCAGCTAGGCCTTACAGATGAGGACCTTAGACTGGTCTTCTACGAGAATGCCTCCAAGATAATATCTCATATATCATGACCCTTCGGGGCTAACTACTCTCTTATCCTTGGACCCAGACTGATGCGATTCTTAACTAGAGAAACTTCTTGAAGAAGCTGAAAGCCTTTCTCCCTGAGAAGCTGTGCTCTCCGGGGAAGACTTCGATCCAAAGGTTTTCTGGATGCCCACTTACCTCGTAGGCTTTTCTGGTTGTTTCATGAGCCTCAATTGCTGAGTGTACCCAGAAACAGGTGTCTGACGCTCCGCTTTCTACAAGCAAAGGTTTCGGGGCAATGGCAGCTATCACGTCCGGAACGTCAGCATATCTGTAAAGGTAGGGGACAAGCTGCGATCCACACGTGTTCGGTCTCGAGATTGTATAATGCTCTGTCGTTGTTGCATAGCAGATTATGTCCGCCGCCTTTATTCTGTCGTCTAGTAAGGCTAGATAGGTGGACATCGTTCCTCCGAAGGAAAGACCCATACACCCTATTCTACTAGGATCAACCTCTTTTCTGGTAAGCAGGAAATCTATCACACGCATCCCGTCGAAGACATTCGCTCCGAGGAGAGTTCTTCCCAGAATGAGGTGCTGCAGAAAGTGCACATCGCAGATGTCTCTCCCAGGATACGGATTGCTGTACCCTATCCTCTCGCCGAAGCTACGCCAGTCTGGAGCCACCGTTACAAAGCCGGCTTCTGCCATCTGCTCCGCGTAGTTGTAATTATGGCTGGTTATGTTCGTCTTCCTATTGGGGTCATTGAAGTGTACTCCGGCGACTGGGTCTTTGCCGTAAGGTCCATGACCGTGAGCACACAGGATTGCTGGCCTTCTCCCATTCTCATGCTTTGGAATGAGCAGGTACAACGGGACGAAACAGTCCTGCTCAGATTGGATCAGCCACTTCTCCCTCACGAATCGTTCGTCTTCCTCTGTCGACAGAAGCTTGGGGTCCAGAGGCGCTGGCTCGGGAAACTCTCCCAAGAGGTCCCTAATCTTGTTCACAAGTGCACCCTTCCACAAGTCAAAGTCCCGGATGGCTTTCGCCTCAAATGCCAGCGAAGGTTTTGTCCTCTTGAACCATTTTGCTAGGAAGTTGTCAGTTACTTGCGGGGCATCAACCGTGTCTACCATATCTAAGCCCTCATGTTCAATACTGCTAGATTCCTTCTACTCACCCTAAGGCTCCCGGTGGGATATATGATATTATGCTTTGCCATGTCGAAGTAGAATCGCCGACAATCACGTTCCCAAACTTCAACGGAGCGCTGAATCCGTCCGATCTAGAATGCCACTCCAGCCCTAAGCGAGTGTCTGAATCCAAGCAGCCCATCTTCTTCAGCATCAACTAAGATATGTCAGGGCAAACTGCATCTCTGTGTCATCACGCCGACCTGATACTCTTCAGCACTTTCCTTAGGTAGTCAAGGTCCTTTTCTGTCCGGCGAACCAGCTCCTCAAGGTTCACTTTGGGGTACTCACTATGGATTGAGACAGGTCCGTCGAAGCCAATCTTCCTAAGGTAGGTGAAAACTTCAGGCCAAGGAACCAGACCCTCTGACAAGGGAACAGTTTGGACGGTCCACCGTTTCTGGCCAGTCTTCTCGTCCTTCTCTTGATACCAGCCGAAGTCTTTGACCGCCACCATCCTTATGTGCCCTTGAAGAAGGTCCATTCCCATCTTCCAGCCTGACAAGCCGCCTTCGACAGCCATGTGACCCGGATCAATATAAGCACAGACATAGGCGGGATCGAAGTCTTGAAGCAGCACCCACACCACAGCTGGGTTTGCAGTCAGGAAATCTCCGGAGTGGATGTGGACGCCCGCGGTGACACCATACTCCCTGCTCAGCTTGCAGATTCCTTCGAGGTTCCTTCGCCGCACCATCCCAATCTGCTCGGTGATCGTTCCGAAACCCTCATACCCCCAATACCCCAACTTCACGAACTTCACCCCGCATTCAGAAGCCGTCTTGAACACCTCTTCAGCGTGCTTCTCCTTTGGGTTTGTGATCGCGGTGGTTATCATGGGCACTGTGAGGTTTTTGGATCTTAACAGGTCTACGGCCTCAGGTAGCTTTTTGGCTGCCTCTTCTGGAAGCACGTAGCCCTCAGGCCGCACTGTTAAGTCTGCGCCTTCAAAGCCCATCTCAGCAATATGGTCGCCTGCTTCATCCAGAGAGAGGCCTCCAACGTTCTTCAGCATCTTCGTGAACATAACCAACTCCATATGATGACCTCATAGTGCCTTTGGTAACGTGAGAGAGCTCTTTTGATGCGAATATAACATTTGCCGTACCCCACCTAGCTTAGCCAACTGCGACAAAGAGAAAACAATATACACAGTTAAGGGAATATACGCTAGAAAGGAGAAGCCATAATGGTCAAGATCACCTACCTTGGGGCGGGAAGCGCCTTTGCTCCGGTTCTAAGTAAGGATATCTTTCAGATTCCGGGTCTTGATGAAGGGGAGATGTGCCTCGTGGACATCGATCCCGAACGCTTGAGGCTCTCTTACGAAGCAACCAAGATTGTGAACGAGAAGCTGAAGACGAATTGGAAGATCGCTGCCTCAACGAACCGAAGAGAGGTTATGGCGAATTCAGACTTCCTGATCAACACTATTGAGGTCAGCGGAGTGGAGACGGTGAAGCACGACTACGAAATTCCCCTGAAGTATGGCGTCGATCAATGCATTGGAGACACGATCGGTCCCGGCGGCATAATGAAAGCCCTAAGAACGGTTCCACCGTGGCTCGAAATCCTGAAGGACGCGGAGGATCTTTGTCCAGAAGCCTATGTGTTGAACTACACGAACCCGATGTCGATAATGATGCTCGCCACCTTTAGAGCTTCAAAGATGAAGGCTGTCGGTCTGTGCCACTCTGTTCAAGGCACTTCCATCTCGTTGGCGAACTACCTAGGAATCCCGTACGAAGAGATGGAAGGGAAATGCGCTGGCATCAACCACATGGCATGGTTCACCGAACTCACCCATCAAGGAAAGGACATGTACCCCGTACTCAAAAAGAAGGCGCGTGAAAACAAGGAACTCTATGAGAGAGATCCCGTAAAATTCGAGATCCTGTTCCACCTCGGATATTTCGTCACGGAGTCAAGCGGTCACATGTCAGAGTATGTCCCCTACTTCCGCAAAAGGTCTGATCTCATCGACAAGTACTGCAGGGAAGGTTATCTGGGTGGAAGAGGTTTCTACGCCAAGAACTGGCCTAAATGGAGAAAGAACTTGGACGAATGGAGGAGGAAAGTCATCAAAGGTGAAGTGGAACCCGATCTGGCCAAAAGCGTCGAGTATGCATGCCAGGTCATTGAAGGAGTAACGTTCAACCAGCCCAAAGTGATCTACGGCAACGTGCTCAACACGGGTTTGATCACCAATCTGCCTCAGAACGAAGTCGTCGAGGTTGCCTGCCTGATCGAACGCTGTGGAATCCACCCCACATATTTCGGCGAATTGCCCCCGCAGCTGGCAGCGCTGAACAGATCAAACATGGCAGTCTACGACATGACCGTGAGGGCGATTTTGAACAGCAGTTACGAGATGGCTGAGCAAGCGTTGATGCTTGACCCGCTGACCTCAGCGGTCTGCTCCCTAGAAGAGATCAGAAAGATGTTCGCTGAACTTTACGAGGCTGAAAGGGACTACATACCCAAACTGGAGTAACTAACCGTGGAACTCTATTCGGCAATATTTCCCACATGTTGTTTTCGGAAAAGAGAAACGGAAGTTTTTAAGGCCTGCGTATCTAAGCTTCTTCCATGTCCAAGCGTTCCGTGACTAGGCCTAAAGCCGCGTCTATGCTTGGAATAGTTGTTGCAGCGATAGCGATAATTGCTCTGGTCTCGCATTTCTATCAGAGGGGAAGGGAAAAGTTGTTCGTTGAACCGTCGATAAGTATCGAGAGAGCAAACCCGCAAGATGTCCCCCTCTATGGCCTGTTTGAGGTTGACCTTAATGTTACAGCCAACTTCGAGAACCCGTTCGATCCGGACGAGGTAAACGTCACAGCCGTCTTTGCCTCGCCAAGCGGAAGAGTCATACATGTTCCTGCCTTCTACTATGGACAGTTCAATCGCACCCTAGCTGGCAACTCTGAGCAGCTCACTCCGCTGGGTGAACCATACTGGAAAGCCAGGTTCGCGCCCATTGAGATTGGCGAATACACATTCTATGCTAGGCTGGAGGATGAGGGTCGGATTGTGGAAACCGATCAACGAACCTTCAACGCGTATCCCTCAGACAACCGAGGGTTCGTTAGGGTCAGCGACAGAGACCACAGGTTCCTCAGGTTTGAGGATGATAGCTCCTTCTTCTTTGTAGGCCACGATGTCTGCTGGTTCGGGTCCAAGGGCACCTATGACTATGACACTTGGTTCTCGTCCATGAACCTCAACGGAGAGAAGATCACGCGAATATGGATGGCGCCCTGGGCTTTCGGCATAGAATGGAAAAAGCTAGGAAACTACGACATGGCTGAAGCTTGGCGGCTCGACTACGTCCTAGAAAAAGCAAGAGAGAAGGACATATACGTGCTCCTCTGCCTGATGAACCATGGACAACTCCAGACTGGTGAACTGACCGGACAATGGAGTGACAATCCTTACAACACGGCGAGAGGCGGTCCGCTGGCGAGTCCGGAGGATTTCTGGGGAGATGAGACTGCAATCGAGCTATTCAAGAGACGGCTAAGGTACGTTGTTTCCAGATGGGGTTACAGCACTCAAATCTTGGCGTGGGAACTCTGGAACGAGGTCGAGTTGACTGACAACTATGACTTTGAGAAAGTTGCTGAATGGCACGAGATGATGGCCCAATACCTAACACAGAGTGACCCCTACGGACATTTGATCACTACAAGTTCCGATCCCCGTCTCGGAAGCCTAGATTCAACAGACTTCGTGACCGTCCATCGATATGGTCCCGAAGGTTTCCTAGACATAGGTGGAGCATTGAACAGCATGGTCAGGGAGCTTCTGGAAA
>CAYRBK010000066.1:0-5839 GCA_964422605.1 uncultured Candidatus Bathyarchaeia archaeon
GGGTAGCTACCTTTGGAGCTTCGAATGCTAGAGCCCGCTGGAAGTGGGAAGTCTCACTCAGGCTTTTCCTCGAGCTTATAGAGCCTCTTTTCGTAGATCTTCCTCGGCTTGAATCTGCGACCTTTTTCCTCGCCAGAACTTCTCCTTCGTTCTACATTTCTAGCCCGAGCTTGGATTCTCGCCACTTTGGTTCTGGATGGACCCGGAGGCTTCCAAGGTCTACGTCTGCGAGCCAGAGCTTTGAAGGTTTCAGAGATCGGCTTACGCCTCCGTCTTTTTCGGGAAGGTACAGCCACTGTCTGCACGTCCCTTCGGAAAGTCACCTCTTTTCGGTCAAGGTTCACTCCTTCAACGCGCCATCCAGCCGTCAGCCAAGCCTCAGAAGGAGACCGGTTGCGGGTGTTGCTCCACCAGTGCTCATTGTAATGCGCTGAAGACGGCAATCGGTCGCCGATGATCTCCTCGACCTTGGTGAAGGGAAGCGTGACATGGTTGCCGTATTTTGCTCTGTTGGCGAGGTACGTGGTGAGGTAGGTGTATTTGCTTCGGGGACCTCTCGGCGAGACCCTTCTCTTGGCGCATTTCAGGCAGACGACCTTCCCATCCACGTCATACAGAAAGCAGTTTCTGCAGTAGAGCCTTCGGCATACGTGGCACCGATAGAGCGAAAAGTATGGATAGACTACGCCGCACAGAGAACAGTCTTCTTCTATCAGAACCATCCATGCTCCACGAAAGGCGTGTTCCTTGTCCGAAGTTGAACAAACGGGAAGATAAATGTTCACTCAGATTGATTGGCGTTTGCGGTTCCCGAGGCAAAACCGTTAAATTGTGTTGCTGGAAACTGTTACTCGTGAATGATATGGGGTGATCTATTGAGGACAACTTCGATCGGTATCGCGATGCTCAATGACGAGAGAGAACATGTCTGGAGGGCAAACAACAGCGAGTGTATGGAAGTCGTTCAGAAATGGGCTGACATCATAAGGAACGGAGTGAAGAACGTTGACGGTTCTTCCCCAGAAGTCGTCACAGGATCAGAGACAATAACCTCGGTCAAAGTTGCTCAGAAGGTTGGAGAAGAACTCTCAAGGGCAAACTGCAAGCAGATAATCCTCTGCTACTACGTCTGGAACTTCCCGTTCCTCGTGTGGCCCTTCATTAACAGCGTTGGACGAGACAAGCCGATTCTCTGCCTCTCAAACAACAGCGGCAAGTTTCCGGGAAACGTTGGGTTGTTTGCTACGGACGGGGCTTTGCGGCAGGCTGGGATAAGAACGCATCGCATCGTAGGGGATATGGACGACCCTGAAACGCAAGCCAAGGTCTTCGACTGGGTTCGGGCTTCGCAAGCCTACACGACTATTCAGAACGAGGTTTACGGAATGTACGGCGGACACTCGATGGGGATGGAGACAGGCTTTTTCCACCTCGTCCCAATCGTGAAAGCCTTCGGCGTTACAGCCCGCCAGATCGATCAGCTGCTCCTCGTGAAGAAGATGGAGGAAGTCGACGAGAAGGAGGTGGAGAGAGGCTTCAGATGGTTCGAGAAGCTCCTAGGCAACCGCATAAAGTACGACGGCAAGATGTTAACCCCTGAAACTTTGAAGACGCAGATCCGGCTTTACTTGGCTATGGGAATGGTTAACGCCGAGAAGGGCTTCGACTTCTGCGGCTTGAAGGGACAACGTGAGCTGACCGAATACGTCTGCCTCGGAGACGTTCCCGAAATGCTCATGAACGACCCCTACGACTGGAACGGGACAAAGGAACCTACAGTCTGCGCCACCGAAGCCGATTCGCTTGCAGCCGTCACGATGCAGCTGCTGAAGTATGTAAGCGGAGGGCTTCCAACGCTCTTCATGGACGTCCGCCTATACCATCCAGACAGAGACCTTTGGGACTTCTGCAACTCAGGAAATCATGCCAGCTGGTATGCCTCGCGAAGCATGGACCCGAAGGAGAACTTTAGGAAGGTAACCCTCCACCCGGCTCTGGAGTACTACTTCAAGGCTGGAGGAGCTTCAGTCGAGTTCGACGCGGCGCCCGGCGAGATAACCTTTGCCCGTCTCGGCTTGTGGGACGACAAGCTATACATGGTGATGGTCCTGGGTGAGGCAGTCGAACTTCCGCCAGAAGAACGCAAAGCCCTCAACGCCCAAACGAACCCAACATGGCCACACGTTCACGCCAAACTACACTGCAACTTCGACGAGTTCCTAACACTCTTCCCGTGCAACCACATACTGGGAGTCTCAGGCAACTATGTCCGCACTCTGACATATCTCTGCGAAATGAGCGGGGTGGAACCAATTGTGCTCGGGCCTGAGGCGCAGAAACGTATCCCACCGATTTGGCAGCGCGTACTAGGATGACACTTCGGGGATTCTGTGGAACTGTCTGCGAGGGGTGTAACGCCTTCTAGGAGAGTGTAAAACACAACAGTAGCCGTAGTCTGGTCTACAGGAGCTCAGCATTTCCCAGCGCCTCTTTTATGGCATCCCGTTCTTTCCTGCTGATTGGCATAAGTGGCGGTCTCATGTGGGCACTCTTCAAGATGCCTTGAATAGTCAACGCCTCCTTAATCCTCGCTCGGTAGTTCCTTACTGGGGGTGAGAATATCGCATCAGCCAGGGGTTGCAGGCGACCCGCGATCTGTCTGGCCTCTTCGTATCTTCCCTTTTCGATAAGCTCATACATCTCGACCTGCAGATCCGTGGCGAGAGTTCCGAATCCTATCAGGGCTCCATCAGCCCCTAGCACAAGAGACTCGAAGATGAAGTTGTCGTTTCCCGTCAGGACCGATATTTCCCTAGCTTGAGACTTCATAAGCCTCAACGTACGCAGAAACTTCGCGGCGTCAAATGAAGCTTCCTTTACGGCTATGACTCTCTTGACCGCTGCCAATTTAGCCAAGCAGGCCTCGCTATATTCTACTCCCCCTAGCTCTTTCTGGAGCAGGAAGAGAACTACCGGGATCTGCGCCTCGTCAGCTATCGCCTTATGATATTTGTAGGGAATCTCCGGGGGTAAAGGTGAGCCGCAGAAGTCTGCGATCGGAAAGACGAGCACCGCGTCTGCCCCCGCCTCTTTTGCCTCCTTAGCAACCTCGACGGCTTGAGACGTGAAGCTAGCCTGTAAGCCTGCTACTACTGGAACCGAGCTGCCCACAATGCTCTTGACGATCTTGAGGACCTTGACCTTTTCTTCACTGTAGAGGTGTGGCCCCTCACCCGTGTCGACATTCACAGCCAGTCCGCCTATTCTCGATCTGGACAGCCATTTGATGTAGTCCTCTAAGCCGTCTTCATCAATCTGGTACTTCGCGGTTAAAGGCAGAACTGTGGCCGGAACTATGCCCTTCAGCTTCGGGTCTTCCACCATTTCAATCCCTTCCTGCGCCCTATTGTGTTGTTTTCACTCTCCGCGTATAAGGTGAATGGCTCTGGTTGGACATTTTTCGAGGCATAAGCCGCACATGCTACAGTTTTCCTGGCTTATGTAGGCTTTGCTTCTCTTCAGCCTAACAGCATCGTAGAAGCAGCTTATCTCGCATTCGCCGCATCCGTTGCAGAGATCCTTGTCCACATCGACCCGTAAGCCTGCTGGTTCTCTTGCCACCTCTCTTGTGCTGGCTATGTTCTTAAGCGCTGCGCCTCTGAAGTCGTGAATGGATTCGTAGCCTTTCCTCTCCATCCATGCTGTTATATTCCTTAGCCATTTCCTTACGACACCGTAGCCCTGCAGTATTACGGCTGTTGCGCTCTGGACCGTAGTCGCTCCCACCATGATGTAACTGATTATGTCGTCCCAGCTCCACACGCCTAAGACGGCGCTTATTGGGATGTTGACCTTTGAAGCCACCTCGCTTACGCCCTTCAACCCGTAGCCTATGAGGTATGGTCCGCCGTAACCGCCTGTGGATCCCCAACCGATCGGCTTAGCTGTCTCTATGTCTATGAGGATGCCTGATAGTCGAGCCTGAATCGTCAACGCGTCAGCCCCCGAAGCTACCACAGCCTCTGCAACAGATGCCAAGCTGGAAACTTGCGGAGAGAGCTTCGCGCTGAAAGGAATAGACAGATTTCTCTTAGCTATTCTCACGATCTCAGGAGCCATGTCCATTGCTCCTGCTCCCATCCTCAAACCCGCATCCGCCGCGAAGGGACATGACACATTCAGCTCGCACATGTCCGCCTCTGTTCCGTTAACGACGCCGCACAGTTCTTCCCATTCCTCAAGATTGCTCCCGGATATGCTGGCTATGACCACGCCGTCCCCTCCGATCAGCCGCTTGGCTTTGTTTACGTCCTCAGCGTACCTGTCATAGTCGAATGAGGAACAGTCTTCCAAGGAGTGGAGAGTGAAGTACCTCGTCTTCCTCTTAGGGTACTCCGGGAACTCTCTCCAGCCGTGAAGCATGAATCTGGGCCTAGGATACCGCCGTCCGAAGGCTGCTGAGTTGCCGCACAAGGACTTCGCCACGACGCCACCGAAACCAGCATCCACGGCCTTCTTCATGCTCTTCGCATCTTTCGTCGGGGTTGCTGAAGCAGCTATTATTGGGTTTCTGAATGTTACCCCGGCGAATTCAACTGACAGGTCAACCATGGACTCCCGCCTTCCAGAGTGCCTGAATAGTATAAGGCTGCAATCTCTTTAAGGGCTTATTGTACCGCTACGTTTGCATCGATGAGCTTTGCCAGGGCTCGGCTGAATCTTGTCTCCAGCAGCTGGTCTACATCGCCTATGTTATCTTCCAGTTGGGGGTCGAAGGGCACTTCGCCCCAGAATCTTACGCCTCTTGCCTCGACCTGTTGCCGGATGAACCGGGAATCCTTTATCTTCATGTTTTCGATGACGCCTATCACTGGAACGGCTAGCTCTGACAGTAGGCTCATCAGTTTCCCAACCGTTTCGAAGGCTAGCCGCGAAGGGGTAGTCACCAAGAGGAACGCCGCGTTCCTGACAAGCTTGAGGACGTCTAGAGTGGTGTCGCTGATGCCTGGAGGCATGTCGATGATTAGGAAGTCCAAATCGTCCCATATTGTCACGGCAAGCAGTTCCGTCATGGCGTCAGAGATGTCAGCGCCTCTCAAAGGCGAGGCACGTTCGCGGGCATAGTAGACTATAGACATATACTTCAGACCGTGGACCTCAGGTGGGACTATGCCCTTCTCCTCTCTGGGACGAAGCTCACCTACCCCGAGGATGACGTGGGACGATGGACCAGTCAAGTCCAAGTCAAGAAGCCCGACCCTGTAACCCTTCCGCGCAAGCGTCAATGCCAAGACCGATGCGACTAGGCTCTTGCCCACTCCACCTTTCCCGCTAGAGACGGCTACTATGCTGCGGATTCCTTTCAGCCTATCCTGTATTATGCTGGTTCGGGGGTCAGTCATCTCGTTTCATCCCCTTGAGGCTTTCAATCCAGATTCCTCGTCCTCTTGTGATTTCGAAGTCGGGGCTTCCGCATTCCGGGCATCTGATGTATGCATGGGCGATCCCTGGAATGAAGTGGATTGCCTCATTGGCATCTTCGTTCAGCCCTGTCTTTCCAAATGTCCACTGTCGTCCGCAGACTCTACACTTGAATTCAGCCCTGTCTTTCTCTACTCTGAACTCTGTGTTTCTGAGCATGGGCGTCTTGAGCTGTGACAAAGCGAACATGAATACTTCTGGCTCCACCTGCTGCAGCTCGCCGAGTTTGAGGACTACCTCGGTGACCTCTTTCAGTCCTTCTTTCTCGGCGATCTGAGATGTAGCGGATACAACTGCCTCAGCCAAAGCCCATTCGTGCACGGGAAAGGTTTAGATTCGACGCTTATTTAAAACATAC
>CAYRBK010000067.1:0-5677 GCA_964422605.1 uncultured Candidatus Bathyarchaeia archaeon
AGAAATGCTAGGTATACCCTCCAGGTCAAAGCCTTCGGGGCGATTGCGAAAGCTTCATTCGACTGCTCGAGTTTTTTCTCCAAGCTCGATGTACTTCCCCCTTTCTTCAGGTGTCAGGGTTCTCCATATCAGAATCTGTTTCCTGATCTCGTCTGCAACAGACGGGCATGAGGTTCTCCAGGTGGAAGCGTAGCCGGCCGTTCTTTGAAGGGTGAGTTTGAACGTGAACGGAGCTTCCCGGTTTGGTTTTACTCCTTCCATTATGATGTCGCTCTTAATTCCTAAGTCGTAAGGAGCTAGCCTGCAGTTGGCAATGAATCTTAGGATTCGCGTCTCGCCCTCCTTTAGTTCCTTTACGTCTATGTTTTCTGCTGTGAACAGGCTTTCTCTCTCCATTGAGAAGCTGAGATATTCTCTTAGGTAACTGTAGACTCCGAAGACTTCGTCTTCAGTGTTGACGATTAGGGGTATCGCGACTTCCCAATAGTCGCCTTTGGGCTTTGAAATGCTCTTCTGCCATCTTCGAACGCGGGATGGAACGGCTAGTCGGGCTGCCAAAACAGAGGGATAAGTGGCGGATACGGCGGTAACCGCCATGCCAAGACCGAGAACAATCAAGACAGTGAATGACGAGAAATTCGGATAGAGGTCTTTCGGATATGTGCCTAGGCTGATCAAGGCAGCGGTCATGATGAGGCCTGCCAAATAGCCCGAGAAGATAGCTGGCAGTGCATACGAGATGGCTTCCACTATGAAGCTCAGGGATATGTGCAGAGGAGACATGCCAATGGCGTTGTATACGGCGATTTCCTTAGTCCTCTCGTAGACCGAACCCAGCATGAGGTTCAGAATTGCGAAGGCAGCGATCAGTATTGGCACGATCAGATACTGGTAGCCCAGCACGCCGAGCCACTGTTTCGAAAGGAGGTAGTAACCCAGTTTCCCCTCTTCCGCCACATATATCCGGTAGGCCAGCTGGAATGGCAGCTCTTTCAGCAGTGTGTCTGAGACCGTATCGTCAACAGGTTTGATTGCGATTGTGGCAAGGGGAGTTATGTAGACAATCCTTGAGAACAAGGAGTACGGGATTATGAAGACATTATCCGCAGCGAAGTGAGGAGGAGTTATCGCGGTCGTGGGCGCCGTGGGGTCTATCGGCGCGATTCTTTCCCCGTCAGGGTTATAGAAGTCGTTCAGTCCGGCTGCATCTATGATTCCGCGCACTTGGAGGGTTGAACCCCAAAGGCTTATGTTCGAGCCCGGAACAATGTCTCTCCCGAGCTCATCGGAGAGGCTGCGGGCAACCGTGTCGGGCAGAATCGCTGCGTAAACGTCGTTCTCGAGGAACCAGGTTCCAGCGGTGAGAAGTTTGTCTATATTGGAGACTTTCGGCTCCTCGTAAGACAAGGCCAATATGCCGTATATTCTTGTCTGCATGCTGGGGGAGAAGACAATGTATGGAATTGGGACCCCTGTTTGCGTAGTACGTGGGGGTTGTGGTGGAGGATACAGATAGCTTCTGGGAACGACCTCCGCCAGGCCACTCAGGCTGGATTTCAGAATCGTGTAGGTGCCCTCGTTGATGGGGGTCCAAGGCGTTGCTCTAATGATCATGCCTGAGAAGCTTGAGGGATTGCCAATCCCTCCGGCGCCACTAATCAATTGGGGTGTTATGGTGACTGATGAAAGGGAAACCATGCCGAAGATTATCAGCACAACAGACAGGAGAGTCAAGATCGTTCTGAATCTTCTCTTTTTCATGTTTTCGATGCTCATGCTCATGGAAGCTGAGAATAGTCCAGAACGACTGATCTCAGAGAAATGGGATGCTCCCCTCACCTTTCCCCTGAGAGTTGTAGCACTTGCACGCGTCTCGTTAATTATGAGGCTCAACAGCGGAGCCAAAATAACTAGTAGGCTGGCAGTCACCAAGACGAGCGGCGAACTGTTCGCGATTGTGAATCCAGGGTGGAAGAAGTAGAAGGCAAGGTTCGAGGCTACCACCAATAGTGCTATGGCGAAGAACCTGTTCTTGCCTCCGAACCCGAAGACAAGTCTCTCGATGACCATGGAAAAGGGAATCGTGATGGTAAACAGAACTGATAGTGTCAGAATGACTTGCCAGGTTAGATCCATTACAGAGCCGTAGAGGCCTAGCAGAAAGGTCCAGGAGAAGTAGCTGTAACCAACAACCCTTTGGAACTCTTTGCCTACAAAGGCTTCGTCCCACAAGGAGAGGTATTTCGAGGTGAACGAGTGAAATATCTGCATCGTAGGCGTGTACGTATGGTAACTGTATAGTTTGTCATATCTGCTAAGGATCATGGTTCTCATGTTTCTAACGATCTCGTCTGGCCCTAGAATCAGAGTCTCACCCTGATCTAAGACGTAACCCTTTCCATTCGGGTTTTCGCGATCGGCATTGTTCAAGACAGCTATTGGCAGTTTTTCGCCCATGCCGAATATTATCTCCGTAGGGACGTTCGGCATGACGAAAAGCATGAAATATGTGTCGTACCCGAGACCATTGGCCCTGATCATAGGTCCGTGTGCCCTAGCGTTGTGAATAGACCCCATTCGCACGAACCTGAAGTCGCCGGGATTGAACGCGAAGATGACTGCTACGCTTGCGCATGGAAATATTGAGATGATCTTTGTGTGAGGATGCGATGATAAGGGCACAAGGGGACCGCCCGGAGCTTGCCACACTCCGAAATCAGTGGCCCAAGTCAGCTTACCCGTTTCTCTCTCGATCACGAAAGCGTCAACCCACGAATTGGCTTGGTAGGGCTTTAGGCCAGGGATAACTGCTTTACCATCCTCGTCCACCTTTGTCACCACCATAAGGCCGCCTGAGCGCAGGAAAACAACGACATCTTCCCAAAGATCGGGACGTCTAGTCGAATTGACTGGATCCCAGTAGTTTGTCAACAGATTATACTCAGAAACTTGGACTGTGAGCTTTATGTATCCCCAATCATCTTGGAATCTGGATTTGGTTGGAGCTCTTATCTCATCTTCATTCACAAACGCCCATAGGGTGCAATGAACAAACCTGACCTGTGTTAGCAGGTTGTCAAAGTTGACCTTCTCCCAAGTGTCTGCTGGTGTTCTCTGGTAGAGTCTGAGGTCATTTGAGGTGTGATAAGTGAATCCATTAGCGTACATAGCCACCACAAATGGATCTGAATCAAAGAGAAAGGAAAGGGATTGGTAGTATGGACCACTTCCGGTTCCGATAAGGCTGAAATAGCCGTAGATTCTGGGCTCCAAAGGACGAACTGAAGCAATATAGCCCGGATGGCTCCCAAGTATCCCATCAACAAAGTTCTCGCCGTACGAAGGCCCCAACACCATCCTCATCTCCGTGAGGTATTGCTGGAAGATCCGTCCGACGAGCCAGCTGTATCTGGTCGGGTATAGAATATCTGAGCGTTGGTATACGTAGGAGGATCCTGTGGCGTATACGCCTATCTGATCCGAGCCGCTGGACAGGTCCATGCCCGCAAAGGCGATGATTTCGCTCTGCAATTGTCCGAAATGCTTTTCAACGAACTCTCTTGCCCCCCAGAGACCTTGGTAGTGGCCCGCCAGACCAACGATGAGTATCGACCTGTCGGGTCTATGCGTAGAGAGGAACCTGGCAATCTCGAGGAGATCGGATACGCCTAGGGAATCCGTTGCCCCATAGGAGAGCGCAGGCACAATCGACCATGAATCGAAATAGGCTGAGATCACAACTATCTGTTTGGACAAGACACTGTCCTTGCCTGGAATGTAGCCTACTACGTTTGGGACTCTGACGCTCTCCCAGGTCATGTTTGCATGTACGTGTACCCTTATGCCCTCCTCTCTGTTCCTTCGAGTGAGGCTCACTAGTTCCTCGCCGCCATTTTCAAGCTCTACATACAGTCTGGGGAATAGAACCGGAATCAACACCTCTTTCTGTTCGGCGTCCGGTCGGATAATGAGGTTCGGATCTTCGGGCACGTAGATGACTCCCTTGGCGCCTCCCGCCATAGCCAGATAGAAGTGCCATCTGGAGGCGAAGTCCATGAGGACAAACTTTCCGGTTATGTTCATGCCTTCGAAGTCCTCAAATTCGCCCCTTCCCACGTACACTAGCGTGTCGCCTTCTTCGGGGCTTACATAGGGAGACGGGTTCACAAGGTTGGGGTAGAACATGTAGGCCTTAATCTGTCTGCCGTCACCTAGAGTAAGATAGGAACCATGATCAATGGGGACCGTAATGTCGAAGTACTCGAAATAGGTTCCCTCGTCTCCATAGGGTTGAAGGCCATATTCCTCAAACTTGGCAGCAATGTAATCAGCTGCCTCGAAAAAGCCGGGGTAACCAGTGAATCGTGACCGGGCTGAGAAAAACTTCACGTGATCAATGATGTTCGTCATGTTAATGTTGTCTATCACAATGTTAAACCCGTGAGGCGTTGTTGGTATCTCAAGGTCCTGAGACAAAGGCGGATCAGTTGCGCTCACTTTCGTGACGAATGGAGAAAACAACATAACCAGAAGGAGAAAAGTCGAAACTGCCGCCGAGCGAGCGCGAGGACCCTTTATCCCGATCATGCCATAACCAGCAATCTCAGACTTGCCGCTACGACTTGCCTAAGTTATTAGGCGTACGTATTCTTTTAAGCCTTACGGAAACCTTTGCTAGAGAAGAAGGAAGGATGTTTCATGCTGGCTTTCTAGCAACTATGTGAAGGTGTCCTGCCAGACCCAGCAAAGTCGGTTCTTGGCATAGCTCGAGCTCGATCTCGATTAGCCTACGAACCTTCTCCGGGTCTTCAAACAGATGGATTGTCTCCGGCTTCCCGAGGAAGAGAACTGGCTTTCCAGCAATCTTGAGGACTTCCAGTCCGCACTTTGTGAAGAGCTCTCTCAAGCCGCTAGGGCTGAAAGCCCATGTGTAGAAGCCCAGGTCTTTGACGTATATCTTCTTCGTTTTCAGGAACAATTGAACCTTCTTGACATCTTCGTTCTCCATGTTCAGCATGGAAGAAGCTATCGAAAAGAGGCTGTCCACCCCAGCTGAGATATAGGAGTCATGTTTCAGGACTCGAGCTAACTCTCGAACCGCCTTCTCAGGGTTCCCACAGTAAGATATCGGATCTCCTTCAGCCAAAACGAAATCGAACGTGTTGTCGGGGAACCTTGTGCTACGTATGTCTCCCTGAACTGTTAATATGAGGTGATCAAGACCTATCTCCTTTGCCTTCACGGCAGCTATCTGCAACATCTCTTCTGATATGTCATAGACCATCACCCTCAACCCTCTCTCAGCCATAGGAATAGCCCATCGGCCGGTACCGCCGCCAGCATCCAGAACCAAGCCCTTTTCAGGCAGGAAAGGCTCTATGAGCCGCCATGTGATCTCGTCATAGACCCTCTTATAGTGAGAAGATGAAGCCAGCTCATCGTATCTCGAAGCGAGCTTTCTGTACAAATCCCTTATTTTCGCCGCTTGCCGATCAAACATGGTTGCTGTCTAGCCCTCCTTCATGATGTTCAGACATCTTTCATGCAATCGTTGATCCAGGTTCTTACTGTTCCAACCGAGCCGGTCAACCTTTCGCCTTCATCGACACAAAAAAAGAGGAGATTGCTGGGAATCCGACGATTAGACTTGCCTTGCTCGTCTTCTTCGCATCATGAA
>CAYRBK010000068.1:0-5278 GCA_964422605.1 uncultured Candidatus Bathyarchaeia archaeon
TCTTCGATGCAGCGTCAAGGGTAGGCCACAAAGTAGTTACAGCCGCAGAATACATGGGCAAGGGGAACAACCTTCTGGAAGCGAGAAGGAAATCTCTCTTCGAAAGCGATCCGCCCTGTCAAGAGTTCGCAAAATGGATGAATATTCCCACACAAGAAAGGAAGCTAATTCCTCCCCCGATCTAGGCCTACGACCACTAAGAGAGAGCCATCCAAGGGCAAGGCTCCGAGAAGCAGAACGACACAGAAGCTACTGGCGCTGGAAACTATGGGCGCGGTAACCCTAGTCAGCAAATCGACAAAGGGCAAAACATACGAGATCGCTTAGCAGATCTTCAGACAGCAAGAAAGATGGAAACCGAAGCAGACAACCAGTCTCATTGCTTGATGTGCAGTCTCATATCCCCAAGCGCGGCTGAAGCAGTCGGCAGATTCTTCATTGTCTTCAAGCCGGGCGAGGCGTTGATTACTTTCGGTATGGAATTCACGACGATGGCTGCTGTTCCAAGGTCTCCGTGGACACAAGGCGTAATCTTTTGATGTATTTTCGGCGTGCCCTCGATTGTTATTGAGTCATGCTCTTCGTCTGCGCCCACATAAGCCTTGAAAACCAAAGTCACAACAGGCTTCCCATCCATTATCCCTCGAGCTGTCTGCCTCAAACCTGCCACATGATTGCCTCTCACCTTTACGCCATGGCTTTCAACATCTTCCTGAGCTATCACGGGTTCAGGCGCATCCGTCTCGATTCTTTGGAGGTTCCACCCTAGGGCGTCAGCCATCATTGCGATGGATTGTTCGAGGCCGATGTGACCTGTGATCTGCCTCTTTTCTATCTCGCCCCTGAACTCCACAACCGTAAGCCCGACTCCAACCTTCTTCTGGAAGGGTATCCTGCGTTTTCCGACATCTATGACCCTTTCAACCTTGATGTGCTCGACTTCTTGGCATACAGCAGTCAGGGTGATCGGTAAGGTGTCCATGAGGAAGCCAGGGTTTATCCCCGTTCCTAGAACCGCAACGCTGTGTTCATTGGCCAATCTGTCGAGCTTTGCCGCCAGATCAGCATTGGAGATGTAGGGGTAGGACAGTTCCTCGCATGTCGAGATCACGTTGACGTCGTGTTCAATGAGCTCCACAAGCTGGGGGTATACGTCCTTGAGGAAGGAAGATGTCGCGTGAACAGCGATGTCAGCCCTAACCTCACTTAATAGCTTCTCTGCACTGCGGGATACTGTGACGCCTAAAGGTTTGCCTGCTCCTGTCACCTCGCCTAGGTCTCGGCCAACCTTATCTACAACGGGATCGATGGCGCCCACGATCTTCACGCCCTTCTTTCGCAGCAGCAGTCTTGCTATGCTACTGCCTATGGCGCCTACGCCATAGAGAACCACTCTCACCTCTGGCACTTCACGAACCCTTTCGCTGGTTCCTTTTTTCATCTTCTCTTCGACCCTCCTTCGACCGCTTTGAACTTTTCGGGGTCGTATATTCTGACGCCTTTCACAACACGAGTTATTATTCCTCTTTCGCTGGGGTTGTCAGGCTTTAAGCCTAGGTCAAGCGCCTTGAACAGCCCTAGCATTTGTCCCACAGTCACGTCCAACATTGGCCTGCACTGGTCGGGTATGTCGAACACGTTTTCCCGATCAAACTCTAACGCATAGTCAACACATTTTTCCATCTTTCTGTCAGACCTGCCGCAGACGGCCATCTTCTTCATGCCAAGATTCTCGGCGTACAGGTCTCTCATGAGGTCCAGTTCGTACTGGCGGACAAACGGGTCGGTTGACACAAAGTAGACCACTAGGGTCTTCTCGTCTATGGCTACCTCTGGACCATGCCTGACGCCTAGAAATGAGTCAGCTTTGCATATGATGCGGCCGGCGGTCAACTCTTGCAGCTTCAGATGAGACTCAACAGCACATCCGTAGAGAGCGCCGTTCCCTAAGAAGAAGGCTCTCTCGAAACCCAGCTTTGAGACCTCTTTGATCAGGCTGGAGTATTCCTTGAATATTGTCTCAGTTGCCTTTGACATCCCTCTTAGGATGCGCTCGTACTCCTCGCTGTTCCGGATGTACGCCAGGAATTGGGAAGCCATGAGCATAGTCGTGAAGGAAACTGTCATGGCGAGGCCCTTGTCGTTGGCATCTTCAGAAAGCAGCAAGCGCAGAATGTTACCGCTTTCGGCGTCTGTTCTCGCAAGTTTTCCGTCCTTGTTGCACGTGATGATTATATGGTTGATCCTCTCGCAAAGCCTGTTAGCCAGAATGAAGGTTCCAATGCTTTCCGGACTGTTTCCCGACCTTGAGAAGGAGACCAGAGTCGTTTCGGCTCGTTTAGGGAGGATGGAGTCCCAGCTGGTCACGATGTCTGTGCTTGCCCTCGACTCGACATCCACTTGCCACCGTTTCCTGAGAAGGTTCTCTGCTGCTAAGCCGACGAAGGCAGATGATCCCGCCCCAGAAAGTATGATTCTTGGCGCTTTCTTGGAGAATATCTTCGACTCTATGAAGGACCTTATCTCGTCTTCTCGACCCTTAAGCATTTCGTGGTTCCTGAGCCAAACCTTAGGCTGGGATTCTATCTCTCTAGGAGTATATTCGATCCCCTTTGCCGCGAGTTCGTCTCTTGGCAGCTGGGTCAACTCGTGAAGCGGATTCGCCATCAACCTTTTCGACCTCCCTTTCCGTTTGATCGGACCGACCCACGTACCAGTCCTAACGCATCGTCTTCAGTGATTGTCCCCCCAGCGCCCCCAATGTACAGACACGATAGAGCGCCGACAGCATTGGCGAACCTTATTGAGGCTTCAAGGTCTTTGTTTCTACATAGGAAGTAGTAGATGAAGCCTGCGTCGAAGGAGTCGCCTGCACCCGTCGTGTCTACCGGGTTGATCCTAAAGGCTTCAACTACGGCTGTTCTGCCTCCAGACTTCCCGATGGCTCCGCAGCTTCCGCACTTTATTGCCACTGTTTGAACTTTTGAGCTAAGCCTCTCAAGAGCATCGTCTAAGCTTGACGAGTTTGTGATGCCCTCGGCTTCTCTTTCGTTTGGGAGGAAGATATCTGTGCGAGCCAGTATGTCCCAGATTTTCTCATATTTACCTAAGGGGTCGTTCTGCGTGTCCAAAGACGTTGTCAGCCCTTGCCTTTTTGCCTCCCCGAATATCTCAGCGAAGAAGCCGAGCAGTCTGGGCTGGAAGTAGATGGACGATATGTGCAGATGGTCGTACCCGCTGAAAAGCTCTGGGGTGACATCTGAAGCTTCCAGCGCGCCCATGCTGCCCAGAAAGGTTATGAGAGCCTTATCCTTCGGGAAGGTCAAGGAAACCGTGACGCCTGTCTTGACACTCTCATCGATTATCACTTTTTCCACTCCCACGCCGTTCGACCTTAGCGTGTCCAGAACGATTTCGCCGTGCAGGTTCTTCCCGACCTTTCCGAATATGTCGACCCTTGCGCCTAGGCGGGCAAGCCTACAGGCGAAAATTGAAGCTGAGCCGCCCATCACGGTTCTGATGTCTTCGCATGTGATCTCTCTTCCGAGCTCCGGGAACTCCGCCATGCCGCTGATGATTATGTCCACGTTTAGGTCGCCGATCACAAGGAACCTTTTCAATGGTTCACCGACCCAATCACAGATTCTGGTCAAAGGATATACATAGCATGTGGTTTATTTAACACTGCTTGAAGGGTGCTAGTTTCAGGGATATCCGGCGAGTGGCTGCAACCACGCACCGGGAAAGGAAAGCCTAGTCAGAATTTTCTTATCACATGTTCAACTATGGACTCGAAGATGATCTTCCCGTCGCCATATCTCGGCGGGGTCTCCATTCTTGTCCAGTCTGGTAGCTGCCATCCGTAGTATGCTCTCTCGGGATGGGGCATCAGCCCAGACACGGTTCCATCGGGGTTGCATATGCCCGCTATGTCGTAGAAAGATCCGTTCGGGTTAGCCGGATACTTTCCATCTGCGGGTATGCCTTTCTCGTCGCAGTATCTGAAGACGAGCTGATCACCTTCCAGAAGCCTTTCCAGAGATTTTTCCTCGCTCTCGGTTGGGAACATGAATCTGCCTTCAGCATGGGCAACGGGGATCCTCAAGACCTTGCCTTTCGGAATCTTCCTCGTGAATATGCATTTGCCGGAGTTCTCGTGTTTGAGGCGGACCCATCTGCATCGGTAGCCAATTGGAACGTTAGTTGCCAAGGCAGCTTCAGGATACTCAGTTACGCCGCCAAACCCGGGAAGTAGACCAGTCTCGACGAGCATCTGGAAACCGTTGCATATTCCGAGGACCAGCTTCCCTTCATCGACAAAGACCTTCAAGTCCTTGCCAAGTTTGGCCATGAAGCCCTTCGCCAATATGGCTCCAGCCCTGACATAGTCGCCGAAGGAGAAGCCGCCGGGAAAGACCAGTGCGTCGTATTCAAGCAGAGCTCTCTTCTTGGCAAGTTGGTTCAGATGGACGACCTCTGCTTTGACCTCGAGGTCTTCGAAGGACCTCTTGGTCTCGGCGTCGCAGTTGGTTCCGCCTACCCTTACCACGCAGACTCTCACGTCCGTTTTTTTCATCTTCTTAACCTCCGAAAGGACGTTTCCAGGCGTGTAACAAGTCACTCAAGCTTGCCTCGACAACCTGCGCGCGATCTAGGCCATAGACGGAGAGACTCTTTTCCTTTTTGACTCTGCCAACCAACGAGCAAACGGCTCTTCCCATGACGGCTTCAAATCTCTTCTTCATCTTCTCGGGAACTTCAACTAGAAACCGGCTGTTAGACTCGGAGAACAAGGCAAAATCGTCTCTTTGAACACTCCTTGTGCGAGGGATATTGCTCAGCCAGGCGTCAAGACCCAGCCCGCCGGAAAAAGCCATCTCAGCGGCTGCAACCGCCAGACCGCCTTCCGAAAGGTCGTGACATGCACGCACAAGCCCCGCATCAATGGCCCCAGTTATCCTTTTCATGGTTTTCCTGGCTGGAGCCAATCTGACCTCTGGAACGGACCTTCCGACAGACCCCCGTATCTTGTAGTACTCAGACCCTCCAAGCTCAGCATACGTCCACCCTACAAGATAGACGAGGTCTCCGGGCGCCTTCAAGTCCATGGAGACTGTCCTTCTGATGTCTGGAACTATTCCGAGCGCCGTGATCAGAAGTGTCGGGGTAACCGGACCCATAGGCGACTCGTTGTATAGGCTGTCCTTCCCGGAAATGAACGGGGTCCCGAAGCCTTTGGCGAACCGGTAGCAAGCCTCGCAGGCTCTGACCAGTGAAC
>CAYRBK010000069.1:0-5120 GCA_964422605.1 uncultured Candidatus Bathyarchaeia archaeon
TGCTGGGACCTGTATGGTTCGGAAAGCGTTGACTTCAATACTGATCCTTGCTATGGCTGGAGTAGTCAGCACCTATTTCCTATCCTCCGGTCTACCTTCAGCTTCAGAGAGCAGGATCATCTGCCCAAAGGATGGAAGCCTCCACATCTGGACGCCCATCGGTTCGAGAAGCGAGAACTTCAACTGGAGATGCCTCCAATGCGGCTACCATTGGACCCAGACCTACCGGGAAGAGGTTTACCAAGCCTGGCTGAACGCTTCGCTGGAACCATCATTCGTTCGAGACTATATACTGCTCTACCTGAGGTTAGTGGTGCAGCTGGATATTCCTGACCCTCTCACTTTGAGCTGGACTGGCGGCAGAGAGACTCCTGAAGGCATTCTGGGCTTCGAAAACTACGTTTACAGGGCTGACAGCATCGTCGTAACAATCGGCTTCCCAGTCGTTCTTCCCGAGAATACTGTCTACGCAATCAGAGTCGAGGTTGAGGGCGAAACTGTTTGGGAAGGTAGACTGCACCGTCGAATGTTCCTTGAATCCGTCCAGCCTCCTCAGAACGGGCCCAAGACCATCTACGAATACTACGGCGGCGTCGGCATCTTCGAGAAGGGCATCCACGTAATCGCGACTAGCGAGGACCCAACGACCTCCCCAGGCGAATACTACTGGCGTGCACTCAGAGAGAAAGAGACGCTCAAAGCCTCCAGCACAGAGTTCATCAGCATAATCATATCCAGAGGCGACTACCCGACGGGAGGCTACACCATACAGGTCAAATCCTTCAGCTGGCTTGAATCCTACCCAGTTAAGTTCAGGTTCGAGGTGAACTTCACTGATCCCGGTGAAGGAGTATACGTGACAGAAGCATTCACCAACCCCTTAGTGCTTGTGCCCCTTGGCAAGCTTTCGCCCGGGGAATACGTGGTTGAGGTTCACATAGACCAGTACATAATGACATATGACAAAGAAGGAAGGCCAGTCTACACGTTGCTGCAGACCCTCAAGGAGGAAGTCTGGACACTGACCTTTGTCGTCGAATGAGGCTGTTCTCTGGTCAAGAGACCTTTTGGCTTCATGAAGGTTTCCGTAGGAAAGTATACGGTATACTTATAAGTCCGAGCCAACTATCCCGATACTAGTGTAAGATGGCTAGGACGAAAGTTACAGCCAAGTTTCAGCTCACGATACCGAAGGAGATACGGGAGCAGATTAGTCTAAAACCAGGGGAAGTTGTCGAGGTTCAGGCTGATGATGAAGGAGGCATCACCATCAAAAGGTTCAGAAGGGTGAAGGACCCGTTGAAAGTCCTAATCGGCAGAACCACCTTCCCCCGTCATGTCAGCATAGAAGAACTTGAAGAAAAGGTCGAGACGAGGTAAACCCTTGGAAACATACTACATAGACAGCAACATCCTCTTCTATGCAAAGATTATGGACAGAGAATATGGGGAAGACTGTGCAAGAATCTTGAGCCTGATCTCGAAGGGCGAGCTGCAAGCGGCGACCTCATCATTGGCTGTCATAGAACTCGCCAACGCGTTACGAAAGTACGGCTTAAGCGATCAAGTTGCAGACGTTGTTGACGCAGTGTTCTCTCTCGACTTTCAAATCATCCAAGTTGATCCCACGGACGTTAGAAATGCCATGGAAATCTTCGACGAGTTCAGGATAAGCCCCTATGACTGCACACACGTAGCCGTCATGAAGAAGGCTGCGACGAACACCATAGTCTCCGCCGATAGAGACTTCGAGAAGGTAACGTGGATAAGGCGAATAGACCCTAAGACCCTCTGAATCATCCATCAGTATCAGAAGCCTTATAGCTACGTGGACTTCGAGGAAGACAAGCGTCACTTGATCAAACCGCGGTTACGGAGGCGGTCCTGCTCCCAAGCTTCAAAATCCACTGGGGGATGCACAATCTCTTTTTCCGACTTGCGTTGGAGTCTTGCCGCGCCAGTAGGACACCCGGTGACGCACAAGCCGCAGCCAATGCACCGTTTGCGGTCAACAGCAACCGTTCCATCCATTTCCGAGATGGCGTGCACTTGGCATCGGTCTATGCACAGTCCGCAGCTGGTACATTCGTCAGCATTTATCACTGAAGAATAGTTGGCGTGGGCTACAGAGTTCTCGATGCCCCATTCGTTTATGCCCCGCAGTATTCCGCAGCAGCAACCACAGCAGTTGCAGACGTAGAAGAGGCCCTCTATCACGTTGCTTACAGTGTGGACTAGGCCGATTCTCTCAGATTCGTCAAGAAAAGCCAGCGCTTCTTCCTTCGATATGTCGTCTTTGCGCGGGGGACGCTCCTTTGATGAGAAGCTTAAGCATGTTTTCAAGGGGAAGCTGCAACTGCGTCCGACATGGTCTTTCTGCACTCGGCAGATGCAGTCACGAAGAGTAAAAGCCTTACTGGCTTGAAGAATCGCCTTAACATCGTCATAGGGAAGTATCCACTCAGACTTGACAGCATGTTGCGAAGGGACGACACGGTGCAGAGCAGGTTGGGGCTTCATTATTCCTACGGCGCCACCGTCTGCAAGATACTGTTCGACAAGATGGGCAAATTCATGATCCATGCTCGTGAGCTGGGATTCATAGAATCCGACAACGAAGGGCGCAAGCCTGAACCAAGGCTCCCCATCACGTTCATCGAACCAAACGAGACCTCGCTTCGCCATGTCCCTGAGCTTCGTTTCGACCTCCTTTGCGGAAATCCCGACCCGCAGCGCTATGCCGTCTGCAGGTTCCATCTCCCTGCCCAGATGACTGGCTAGAGAAGCCTCCTCAGGCGAGAAGATCCTCTTCAAAATCACTATCTCAACGCCTGAAGGCGTTCTTGGGAAACCGTTGGGAAGCCTGTCGAGCGCATCGGCAAGTTTTCCATAATCATCTTCCATTACATTTTTCTCCTCCACTTTCATAAGGAGTAAACTGCCTTAACCTGCTCCCTAATCACGATGCACAGTTCCTTTAAAAGCTCTTCTATGCTGGTGCAAAAATGCATTCCATCGTGTAGACGCAGGTTTATTTATTCTGACCGCGACTAGCCTTGAATGTGATTGCATGTCTCACAATGCGCAGAAGTTTGGTTCAGTAACTGTAGCCCGAGCTCGGAGCTCAGCTGACTTGAGAAGTCTTTTGGATGACCCATGGTTGAAGGCGGACACAATTGTCATCAAGCCCAACTGGGTGGGCACAGATCGTTCTTACGGTTTTACAGAATGTGAAGCGTTGCATATGCTTTTGGAGGCGCTTGATGGCAGGATTGTTGTCACCGAGTCTTATAGTCTTGGAAGGGGGCCTCCAGATGGCGGCATGAAGTTCACGGCGGACGGGAAAGAGGTCGACTGGAAGTGGCTCTTCATGGGCAAGGGCTGGAAGTGGCTCGAGAAGCATCCAGACTGGGACTGGTTTAAGGAGGGAGGACACTGGGACCGCATCCGAAAGAATGATAGGTGGTTCCTCGACGAGTACGAATTCACAGACCTCTTCAACGAGCGTGGAGTCGAATGCGTCAACGTCACGGAAGAGGTTTGGCAAGGACGAAAAGCAGATCCTCATGAAATCAAGAACATTGTAGAGACCAGGTTCCCTCCAGCCTTCAGAGAGGAGATCTACAGCTGCGTGCCTAGGAGGCTGTATGATCTGCGAGGAGCCACGTTCATCAGCTTCGCAAAGCTTAAGAAACCATACAGGGATATTATCAGTTTCACTCTGAAGAACTTCTTCGGCATGCTTCCCGATCCTCTTAGAGCATGGTGGCACCAATGGTTCGACAGTAGCCTCATAGACACCATAAAGGTCTATGCATCGCTTTTCAACATGTATGGAATCTGTGAAGGACTGAGGTACATTCCTTGGTGGGAGAAGACCAAGAGGATCATCAAGGACTCGGGCATCTTAGCCTTTGGGCGAGACCTAGTCTCGGTGGACGCTGTTCTCTGCGGTCTCGTAGGCGTCGACCTTGAAAAGCTCTCGTACATCAAGCTCGCTGAAGAGACCTTCGGAGCATACGACAAACGCCTTGTAGAAGAGGCGAAAGCCGCGGCAACGGACTGGTTCCCACTCTAAAGAAACCCAATGGTACTGTGATTACTTGCGACCAAGCCACATACCCAACCTTGATGCAAGTCTTCTAGGAAGAGCTATTGCATGGCCAAGCGAAACTAGAAAGCAGTTGCTAGCTTTTGGGTTCTCCCAGTTTTTGCGGCTACATAGCCTTTCTCTATGATCTCGACCACGTGTCTCGCGTGTTGCATGCTTTCTATGTTGTCGATGACTATGGGCTCAACATCATTCTCAATGCAGTGGACGAGGTGCATAACGTCGTTGAAGACATGGGTTTCCTCCGGCAGAACTTCTAGCCCCAGACTCTTCCGCAGACGTTCCCTTTCTCTTAGCGGAAGTCTCCACGCCATGTGGACCGGCTCCAGCTGTTCAACGTAGGGCAAAGCACCTTCGTCGCTGAGCTCCTCCACAACCCGTCCCTTTGGCATTTTGGTGCTTAGAACCTCCAGTCTTCCGTCTTCCCTGACTGTTATTGCGCCGTGGCTTCCGGATATGCTTAGGGGACAACCGTTCAGGTAAATAGAGAAGGATGCGAAGAGGTAGGCAAAGGTGGAATCCCCAAAGTCAAGTAGGAGGGCTGTGTTGTCATCCATCTCCACCGGAATCTTCCTCCCCTTGAAGACCCTTTCTCTGAGGCCTATTCCCGACATGGCTGTGACACTTTTGGCTGGACCCAGAATGGCTGTGAGCTCGTGGAGGAGGTATACGCCGTAGTCGTACACTGGTCCGCCGCCTTTCTGGTAGTACCATGTTGGGTCCACGCTGGAAACGATGTCGTCGGGTCCTCGGAAGCCTTCGTACTCATGCCCCGAGAATCCTCCTCCCCTCTGAGCTAGGTAGACTTTTCCGATGGCTCCCTCTCCAAGGAGCTGCCTGGTTCTGCGAACAGCGGGATGCCTAGCGCTGTTTCCAGGTGATGAAACGACTTTGACGCCTTTCTTTTTGGCGGCTTCGATTATGTTGGTAGCCTCTTTGGCAGTGGTGGTTACGGTTTTGTTGCAGTGAACATGCTTTCCGGTGGCTATGGCCTTCATAACCTGTTCAT
>CAYRBK010000070.1:0-4982 GCA_964422605.1 uncultured Candidatus Bathyarchaeia archaeon
AGAATCAGAGCAGCAATCCTTGAAACCCTGAAGAAAGAGAATATTGTAAGAACAATTGCGAACCACAATGCCACGATCTCCACCAAACCTAGCAACGGCGACTTCAAGCCAAAGAAGAAGAAGGACCAGAGTATGTTCAGCGCCAATTGGATGCTAAACACGATGATCGATCTTCTTACAGTGCTCTTGTCAAATCCGACATTCCAGACAACGAAAAGCGAGACACCCATCAAGAAATAGAGCATCGTCCAAATCGGCCCAAAGACCCAGTTTGGTGGAGCGAGGTCTGGCTTACGAAGACGGACATACCATGTTTCTATTGCGGGGACTGTGAAGACCGAGCCAATCACTCCGGATAGCAGACACACTGCAATGGCAAGGAAAAGGCGAATGTAGGCCTTCATCCGAATGCTCTCCACGTACATAGTTCCATTGAGCAAGGTAAACTCATCGCTCTCAAAAAATCCCGTACCATGGGAACTGATTGTGAACCAGCCGAAAACGGTGCGGAAAAGGGGAAAAGGCCGCACCTACAGGCTTGCGGAATGTCTTGCAGAGCCAATTTCTGAAACACCTTGTCTTGCCGCAGAGGAATGATAAGTTCAAGACGGGCCAGGAGAGTAGACGAGCCTATAGCCGAAGTCGTCTTCATGAGCCTAGCACACAAGTATGTATGCAAGAGATGGCTGAATTGAGTAAGGCTTACGACGTCATAGTGGTGGGAGCAGGGCCGGCAGGATTGGCCGCAGGTCTTCATTCTGCGCTTTTCGGCCTCCGCACCCTAGTGGTGGATGCTGGTGAGAAGGCAGGTGGAATGGCCGCAAGAGCACGTGGCTTGGAGAACTATCCTGGCTTTTACAGAATTTCCGGACGAAGGCTTATGGAGAGAATGACTCTCCAAGCCAGGAAAGCTGGCGCTGAGATTCATACCTCGGAGGTGGTTGTGAACCTTTCTCTGGACAACGACAAGAAGATCGCTAGAACCCAGCTAGGGACATATTCCGCTAGGGCCTTGATACTTGCTACGGGAGACAGCATGAAAGGGCTTGGAATGAAGTGGGAGACGTGGATCGGCGGAGGCGTTGCCTACTGTGCAGAATGCAGTGCCCCTTTCCTCATGGGGCGAGATGTCATCGTTGTGGGCGCATGCCAAGAGGCTGTGCATGAAGCTCTATGTCTCACCAAGACTGCAAAAAGGGTGCGCTTAGTTGATCACGCAAACACCTTTGCTGTCGGCGAAAGGACAAGAAGAAAGTTGGCGAGGGAAGGCATACGCCTGATAGAAGATTATGTAGGAATAGAAATCAAGGGTAAGCCGCCTTTGAAGCGGCTTGTTCTACGTCGTATAGGAGAGTCATCAAGGAAGGAATTGAGGACAAACATTGTTTTTGTAGTTGGCGGCGTCAAGCCTTTTGTCTCTGTCTTGCGGCAAGCTAGAATTGGAACTCATAGATTGGGCTGTGTCGTGGTAGATGAGCTCGGACGAACTAATGTTAGGGGGGTTTTCGCGGCTGGTGCCTGTGCCTCAACCGTTAGAGACACAGTACCCGCCTGTACAGGTGACGGCACCAATGTTGCGACGAGTGCTCGCCTGTTCCTTAAGTACAGATGTTAGGCGTCGCGTCATCGCCACACTAAGACACGCCTTCAAGGCGAACTCTCGAAGACGCTCAGTGCCTATTCATATCTGAATATGGATGACGCAGGTGAGGTTCTCCATCACACGGTTAAGCAACCTGGGGGCAGTCGCAGATTCGGAGCGTCTGTTTCTTGAGGGCAAACAAGTATTCAAAAGGCGGTCGCCTACTCGGAAGAGATGGGCGGAAGCAAAATGTCTGCTAGGAGTCCTCCCCCGTCGGCAACCTTCAACGGCAACAAGCTACGCACCCGCCGTATCGACCGCCCAGACTTCGATTCGGATGATACCCTGAACATATTGATGGTTGCTGTGGAGCGAGGGCTCTCTGTTCTAGGCGAAAGCATCGCACACGTCATATTCTATCACATGGACAAGAAATATTCACTGAAGAAACACGAGATCTTCGAAAAGCCTGATCGGTTCGTTGAGGTTTTGCAAGACATGTTCGGCTCTGGCGCGGCAACCCTGGAGAACCTCATCATCCAATCCATATGTTCAACAATCGGCCTCAACCCAAGCACGCTGAACACGCTTACACTCTCTCAATGCATAAAGGACGCTGAAATGGCAGTCAAGATCAAGAAGACAAGAACCGATCTGCCGTAGGATATCTCGTGATGGCAAACATAGCAAGAAAGTCCTATGGCGTCCGTGAGCAGAAGAGATTCGAAACCTGAGCGATTCCTCCCCTCTCTTCTGCTCAAGCCTACATTCTGCTTCCAAGATCAGCCAATATGAGCCCTGCACAGAATTCTCCTGTCATCATTTGAGTTGATCTTGCGTTGCCACTGAGCTTAAGCAGTGCGCAAGAGTCCATGTCTTCTAGAACTCAGCGAGTAAAGGACTAAGGCGTAGAACAGCGGAACGAAAGAGATAACAGGAGGCTAAAGGCAAAATCGTCGACATTGACTGAGGTTCCAGACATGTCGACTCCCAAAGAAGCGGCAACCGGAACGCACAATCTGGAATTCCCTCTTCAATTGAGATTGATGCTCAAGAGAGCTCTTGATACTCCGGAGAGCTTCTGGGGAGAGATAGCCCACGAGCTTCATTGGTTCAAACGTTGGGACAAAGTCTTCGAGGGAAACTATCAGAAATTCACTTGGTTCAAGGGCGGAATGACAAACATATCATACAACTGCTTAGAATATCAGGTCACGAAAGGAAAAGGCAACCACACGGCGATAATATGGGAAACCGGCGAAGGCTTACCTACTCGAGTCCTAACCTACAATCAGCTTCTACATGAAGTCAAGCAGTTCTCATCCGCCTTAAGAGCACTAGGAGTCAAGAAAGGCGACAGAGTAACAATCTACATGCCGACCATTCCTGAAGCTGCAGTTGCAATGTTGTCTGCTACACGAATCGGGGCAATTCACTCCGTTGTCTTCGGAGGATTCGGATATGGAGCCTTGGCCGAAAGGATAGCAGATGCTGAGTCGACGATTGTTGTCACCGCAGATGTTGGTTATAGACGCGGCGAGGAGGTTAACCTCAAAGGAGTCCTAGACAAAGCCATTGAGACAATTGGAGGAGGCGTAGAAAGAGTCATCCTTTTCAGAAGAAAGGAAGGATCCCCTCCTCTTGTTCCAAGCAGAGACATTTTGTGGGAAGAGGCGATAGAGAAGGGAAAAGGAGTAGACGCTGAAGTTGAAAGCGTGAATGCCGATGATCCAGCCTTCATACTTTACACTTCGGGAACGATGGCCAAGCCCAAAGGCACGGTTCAACCTCATGGAAGTTATCAAGTGTACATCTACGCGATGGGCAAATGGGTCTATGACATGCGGGAGACAGACGTTTGGTGGTCGACCTCAGATGTAGGCTGGATAGTAGGCCACAGCTACGTCGTCTACGCTCCGTTGCTGTTTGGCTGTTCAACAATAATGTACGAAGGCGTGCCAGATTACCCGTCTCCCGACATATGGTGGCAGATAATGGAGAGAAATCGCGTCACTCAGGCTTGGCTCTCTCCAACAGGGGTACGCGCATTGATGAAGTACGGTGAGACATGGCCTAAGAAGCATGATTTGAACTCTTTGAGGCTTGTAGTTTGCGCAGGAGAAGTTCTCAATCCTCCAGCCTGGGAATGGCTCCAAAAGAAAGTCTTCGAGAACCGAATCCCAGTGATTGACCACATGTGGCAGACTGAAAGCAGTGGTCCTATGGTAGGCAACCCATACGGAATCGCCTTGCTGCCTATAAAGCCGGGGTCTGCGACAATACCTCTCCCTGGGATCGACGCAGACATAGTCGATGAGGAGGGGAAATCTGTTCCCGTTGGGGTTGAGGGGACGTTTGTGTGCAGACGCCCCTTTCCCGGTTTGACCCCGACCCTTTGGCGAGACCATGAGCGCTATGTGCAAGACTACTGGAACCGGATTCCAGGTGTATACTATAGCGGCGACGCAGCCATGAAAGACAAGGACGGCTACTTCTGGTTTCTGGGCAGAGTTGACGAGGTTATCAAGATCTCAGCCCACAGAATCGGCACAATTGAAATAGAAAGTGCCCTCCTCCAGCATCCAGCTGTTGCCGAAGCTGCCGTCGTCGGGCGTCCCGACCCGGTGAGAGGTGAAGTAGCCTCTGCCTTCATCGTCCTGAAAGGTGAACATGCGCCCGATGAGGCTCTGAAGCAGATCTTGAGGGAATTGGTCAGAAAGACTTTGGGTCCTATAGTCGTCGTCAGCGACATATTTTTCACCAGTAAGCTTCCCAAGACGAGAAGCGGCAAGATCATGCGTCGACTCATAAAGGCAATAATAACGAACAAACCTTTGGGAGACTACTCAACAATCGAAGACGCAACAGCATTGGATGAACTGAGAAAAGCCGTGGGAATCCCATAGGAAACTTCTGCCATGCCGCGTGCCCGTCACAAGGAAAGCAGACCTAGTTTTGGGCGCGCAAAAATCATTTCACACCCGCGATACATCGAAAGCGCATGGCTTGAGCAATATGAAGGACTCGCAAGACGATTCGCTTGCCTTCTTCGCTCCAACACTGGAGATCTAGTTGAGATAGGTTGTGGAAGGGGACAATTGACGATCCCTCTTTCAAGACTTGTCGCTAGTGATCGTATCACAGTCGTAGACAGGTTCACTGGCCCATACTCCAAGGACTATAGGCACCTTAAATCGACGTTGACACGAGAGAAAGTACGCAAAGTCAGCGTAGTCGTTTCTGACTATGTAAGCTGGCTAACCAGGCAACTCCACGATAGATACGATGCATTGATTTCGAACGAATTTCTATGTGAAATCGACTCCGCGGAGATGCGCAGTTTTCTCTCAGAGTGCTACCGAGTGCTAAAACCAAAAGGAATCACAATCCATGGATTCCT
>CAYRBK010000071.1:0-4869 GCA_964422605.1 uncultured Candidatus Bathyarchaeia archaeon
TCGTGGTCAGGTCTGATGGAACCATATACTTCACAGATCCTCCTTACGGCATACAACCCGAACAGCAGGAGCTCCCGTTCCAAGGCGTGTACCGTCTTGACCCCGTAAGCAGGAAGCTGACTCTGCTGGTAGACGATTTTGAGCGCCCGAACGGTTTGGCTTTCTCGCCAGACGAAACGGTTCTCTACATTGCGGACTCTTCGGCTAGAAGACATGTGAGAGCCTTTGAGGTCAAAGATGACGGAACACTAGACAACAGTCGTGTCTTCGCTGAGATCCGTTCAAAGCTCCCAGGAAATCCGGACGGCATGAAGGTTGATGTTGATGGACATCTCTACGTGTCCGCGGCAGGCGGCATCTGGGTCTTCTCAGAAAACGGAGAACACGTAGGCACCATTGAGACCCCGGAAACTCCGGCAAACTGCGCCTTCGGCGACGAAGACTGGAAAAGCCTCTACATCGCAGCGCGAACTTCAGTCTACCGTATCAGGCTAGGCGTCCCCGGAATCCGTGTGCCTTGATCTGTTCCTGACAGGGTACTTCCGGTATTTTCTGGCCATCTCAAACATGATCTTCGTGTTGGCGCTTTTGACCCCTTCATGTATTGAGTGATCGGATGCCAAGATGTACCCGCCTCCGGGAGCGCCTGCCTGTAGGCATTCCAGAACTTGCCGCCTAATCTGTTGGGCTGTCCCGTGAGGGAGCAGGTCTGTGGCGTCAACGTTCCCTATCAGTGTCAGCCTGTCTCCATACTTTGCCTTCATCAGCTCTAGGCTCATGCCCGCCTTTCTCTCAATGGGGTGAATCCCGTCGAAACCCATCTCGACAATGTCGTCCATCAAAGCCATGATCTGACCGTCGCTGTGCAGCAGCACTTTCACACCTCTCTTCTTGAAGGCTTCCACTTCACTCTTCATTGATGGGAATATATACTTCCGAAAGGCTTGAGGCGAAAGGAAAGGCCCGTCAGTCATGCCCAAGTCGTCAGGTATCCAGACTATGTCGACGCCCATGTCGATCGCGATCTTGCCAAGCTCGGTCTGAAACCCCTCCACCTTTTCCGTTATCCGACGGACGCTGCTTGGGGCAACGTGAAGGGTGCGCATAAAGTTGGTGAAGCCGAAGAGGAGAAGACCTTGCGTGAATGGTCCGCCGATGATGGCGGCAATGGCTAAGTCGTCTTTTACAAGGTTGACTATCGCCTCTACAGTTTCAACCCTCCAAGAAGGAAAGGGATCAGGCACCTCGTATTCCTCAGCGTCCTCAACAGTCTTTATTGGTCCTTCAACGTACCAGTCCATGCCTTCTATTGGTCTTTGTTTTATGCCCCACTCGTCAACCGTTACAGCATCCTTAAACTTCTTGACTTGGGAGGTGCCTAAGCAGTGCTCAGAAGATTCAGCCAATCTGCCCGGAAAAGCGCAGATCAGGTCCAACCCTAAGACCCGATGGACATTGACATATTTTTCCGGCGTATTTGTGCGTACGCCTTTCTCGCCCAAAATCCCTTCGAGCGACCTCTGCATATAGATGTGGTCAGTCAAAGGCACGAGATCTGGTTCCTCATGCTCCAAAGTCGTTAGGACCCTTTCTTTTGGGTTCAGCTCAGCCTCCGCCCCATCAGTATGTGAGTTGAAGTCGCCCAGACTTCTCTCTAATCTCTAGACGGGAGTATATATAGCCTCGTTGAAGGCAGAAAAGCGTCGTCAACCTGATCGGACTGCAAAATGGTGGGCCCGGGGCGATTTGAACGCCCGACCCACAGGTCTCTCTTCTCTAGAGACTATGAGCCTGTCGCTCTAACCGTACTGAGCTACGGGCCCCTCAGGCGTATCAATTATTATTCGGTTCGGTTCTTACTTAAGAGTTTTCCTCGAAAGAACCTTAAATCCGTAGAGTGCCATTTCACAGTTGAGATCACAGAAGCCTAGGCGAGGATGGTCGCATGCTCTATAAAGAAGACTGGGACGAGGCGAAAAGGGCTTTTGAAGAATGGTGGGATGGAACCCTGGAACGCCCGTTGGTTCAGGTTTACGCTCCGAAAGAAAGGATGCTTGCCTTCATAGACTCTTGGGCTTTCCTCCGGTTCTATCCCGATGTAGACAAGGCTTTAGACGAACTCCTCCTCCAATTCTCCCGGATAGCATTTGGGAGGGAGGCCTACCCAAACGTTTGGGTCAACCTTGGACCCGGATCCCTTTCAGCATACCTTGGTGGCGAGCTGAAGTTTGATGGACGGATCAACACATCATGGTTTCAGGGAGACTTCACCCTGGACGAACTTGGAGAGGCGGATTTTGACCCATCTAATGAATGGTGGAGATACACCTGCCGGGCTTATGAGACCGCCACTAAGAGATGCGAAGACAAGGCTGTTGTAGCCTTCACTGATCTGCTTGACGCCGTGACGGTCGCGGGGCAGCTTAGAGGGAATTTCCCAACGAACCTTCTGAAAGACATGTTTCTCGATGGACCCAAGCTGAAAAAGGCGTTGAGCAGAATCCATGATCTTTTCTTCCAATATTACGACGAATCTTGCAGACTCATCAATGTCACAGAGGCGGGCTATTCGACTTGGGCGGGCCTATGGAGCAAGGAGAAACACTTCACTCTTCAATGCGACGTGATAGTCTACCTCTCGCCAAAGCTTTTCAGGGAGTTCGTCTATCCGCTCATCATCGAGGAATGCAGCTATTTCGAAAGAACAAACTGGCACCTAGACGGACCACAAGAGCTAAAGCACTTGGATGACCTTCTGAACATCAAAGAACTTGACTGCATCCAATGGATCCCTGGAGACGGAAACCCTGACGCCGGAGAAGACTGCTGGCTGCCCCTTTACAGGAAGATACAGGAGAAGGGAAAGAAGATTCAGATTTACGTCCCGGCTGAAAAGGCGGTTCACGTTCTCAGCAAGATCTCGCCAAAAGGAGTGGCAGTCAACACGATCTGCAGAACAAGCGACGAGATGAGGAAGCTGACAGCTGAAATCGAGAAAAGGTACGGTTAAGCCTTCACTTCCGACCTGTCCCTGAAATTGCTGCCCCCTATGACAAGTTGCGAGAGGAATGACTCGTAGGGATTAAGCTTTAAATACCCCGGAAAATCTCAGATGTAGCTGCGCCGCCGAGCAATCGACCACCGAATGAGCCGCCGTATGCACATGTGGAATGTGTGGACGAGAGCTCAGTTGGTAGAGCAGCGGACTCTTAGAGGCTCTGTGCCTTTGAGGCTGAGGCTGTTAACTCGAAGGTCGACGGTTCGAGTCCGAAGAAGGGAACAGGCTTCCTTTCTGACGAATCCGGCGGCGCCAATCAGCTGGTTCTTGCGACTATTAGGACAACCCCAAGAACTGCTAGGACTATCCCAAACCCGATGAACAGGAACGCAGCCTCTCCTGCGGCGCTCAGACTAGTGTAGGTGTAGTAAGCTAATGCGGCGCCTATGACTGCTATGATTATGCCGAGGAGCTTCTCGAAGAAAGCGAGGCCGATTGCCATTCTTCCACTCATATTGTGTACCCGCCTCTAGTTCAACAATACCTCTGTCTCTGCCCATATGTTGCTAGGCGCTTAGTTCTTTGAGTCTCTCGGGAAGATACTTGTCAACTATGTGCGTAAGCCCATAACGGGAGAAGGCTTCGAGCTCACATTTCCTCTTTATCGTAACGAAGGTGTCGATCTCCCTCTGCCAAAGGTCTTCCTTGTACCTTGGATCGGTTTTGAGCTCCCGAAGGCGTTTCATATCAATCTCGTTCAACTGACCACTGGGCAGCCTATAGTTGGTTATGTCCGAAGCCCAGACCCCAGCCCACTTAGCATCAGGCGTATTCAGCTCCCTAAGGTGAGCGGCGTTGGCTGAGCCCGAGATTATGACCATTGCTATGTGCATCCCCCACGGGTCTGCATCGCTAAAAATATAGACTGGAAGCCCCAGTTCGCTGTTGAGCCTTCGGATGAAGTACCTTGTTGAACGTGGAGCCTGCCCCGCCGTGTATATCAGTATTGAGTTGAACCTCTCATAGACCCTTTCCTCGACGAAACGTGTGAACATGGCGCCTTTCTCTATGACAATGACCTTATTGGCGCTGGTTTCAACGAACCGCGCATCAGTGAGAGCCGGGCCTATCATCATTCCGTCAGGATGAGACGAAAGGTTTGTCCTTCGGTTTTCGTATCCGGGAACAGTGTACTGAATAGTCAGGTCGCCGAAGACTGCTGAACGTTCCTCGGGGAAAATGTTGAAGGCTTCGCGAGAAGATTCGACTGCCGTCTCTAGGTCGGTGATTATGTTGTCTGATTCGGACTGGTCCTGGAAGAAGACATCGTAAGCCTGAGCAGAGTAATACACGTCCCTCAGTGTGCTTGTCTTTCTCTGCTTGAGCAGCTCGTGGGCGAAGTAGGCAGTCCAGACCATCTGGGTGAAGGGCCGTAGGTGGGATATGATCCTAGAGCTCCTCCTGACGGTTTTGTCTCCTAGGACGTACTGTCGATGCTCAGGGCTGTAGAATATGTTATCCGTCGAGCGGGTTTTCATCTCAACCCAAGGAAAGACTCCTTGCTCAATCTCTTCGCAGAAATTTGTCCCAAGGGAGACTAGACTTTTCTGGACAATATCTTTGCGTTCTGTCACGTCTCTTTCTATCATCTTGTCCGACATGTCTATGACCACTCCTCCATCGGCTATTCACTTACTCCGTCGACAAAGGCATCCACTATCCCTTCTTTGTCAGCCTTTGATGACTTGGCTTGAACCTTGATGAACCTAAACCTGCCCCTCAGGGTTTCATAAAGCTCGGAGCCCGCGGTTACTGTTACCTCCGGTATCAGCTCTTTCCATCCTGAGTCCATCAGACCGAGCACCCTCAAG
>CAYRBK010000072.1:0-4807 GCA_964422605.1 uncultured Candidatus Bathyarchaeia archaeon
AGTACACTGACATCAGATTCTACAAGGAAGTAGACCTACCGGTCCCAGTTATCCCCAAGCCTGAATATGTTATCTACAGGAACGGCGTGCTCAGCTTCACGCTCTACCGAGCTCTATAGAGTCTATTGGAAATGTGTCTTCCTCGCTCATTTGATGGTGATCTTGAGGACTTGGCCTCTGTTCAGCAAAGTTGAGCCCAAGAGCACTGCAAGACCATCTTTCTCTCTTCTTGTTTCAGTTTTGATCTTCCTGCCGTTGAGAGTTCCTTCTACCTTAGGCTTCTGAACGCCGACAGCCGGCAGATCCAAGCGTTCCAAGAGCAGTGTGCCGTACTTCAACTCTAAGGTGAATTCGGCCTTTCTCTTTCTGATCTTCTGACCATAGAGTCCCCAGCCGGTTCCGGTGGAGAAGAAAGACGCGAAATTCCCATGGTTAAGTTTGGGTGAGAATCCCAAGCGCTTTTCAGGGGCGGAATGCTTGAACCCAGACAATGCCAAAAGAACCGCGTAGCTTGCCATTGATCGAGAATAGTGGTGTCCGCATTCGAACTCGTCCCATGGGTTGCGTCTGTCGCCTCTATGGCGGTTCCGGGTGCCCAAGACTAGGGCCAGTCCTTCTTTGATCATGCCTTCATAGATCATGTGGCTTGCGACCTGATACTCGATCCCGCACCAGACCTCGTCAGCATAGTATACAGGATACCCTGGACGTTCTCCTCTGGGCCATGTGCAGACAACTAGGCCGGCTTCGTCATTTACAGCGTAGATCCGGAAGAGACACGGGTGGTTCCATAGGCTGGGTTTCCAGTTATGCTTGAAGATTGACTGTAGCGCCTTGCGAACATTAGCCTCACTGTAGAGGTATCCCAGCCCAAGCATTTGGGCGTACCACTGTCCAATCATCTGGTCGGAGAGGCATCCCTTGCCGAACTGCCACTTAGGCCAGTCCTTGAACTTGTCGTCTTTTCCGTGGCTTAGAGTAAGGCTAAGATAGGGTTCCGGCCAGGACTCGTGAGCCTTGGGGTTGACCTTCTGTTTGTAGTATTCGCCGTTGAAAAGGTTTCTGTCAGTCCCTCTTGATCCTTTCTCGAAGAGTCTGCGGTATTCCTGGGCCTTGTCATGTTCGCCGAGGTGTCTGGCTATGACTTCTGCCGCGCGGAGAGCCCCGAGATAGAGGCTTCCCGTCATCGGGTTTGGACCGTAGAACTCGATGTCATAGGTATTGTGCTGCATGCCCTCCATGACGCCGTCCTTGTCAGCGTCCCAGTATCTCCACGCGAACTCGAGTAGACTCTTCGCGGTTGGCCAGACTGATCTAAGCCAGTTGTCGTCGCCGGAGATAAGCCATTCACGGTAGACTTGTAGCACCATGCCCATCTGCCCGTCTGCGGCTGGATGAAAGGAATGGTCAGCCCGCGTCCCTAGGGGCAGAGGCATACGGAAGGTCATGAAGCCATCTTCGCGAACCGAGTTGGCAAAGTGGGCATGAAGCATCGAACGTTGGAGGTCCGGGAATAGGTAGGGAAGAGCCTGAGCATAGTTCCAGACGTGGGTGCATGATCCTTCGCAGCAGCCTGCCGTGTTGCTGCATCCCTCGAAACCGTAGAAGGTTCCGTCTTCAAGCCGCAGGCAGGTGTTCGTTTTCAGTACGGACAGCTGTGAACTTACAGCGTCCAGAACGTGCATGGGCAGGGTTGACGCAAACAAGGTGTCATGGAAAAGCCTTGTCTCTTCCCAGAGCCGATCAAGGTTAGCTACAACATAGAGAGCCACGTCCCAAGCATCTTTCCAGACGGTTGCATAGTAGTTTCTCCAAGTGAGAGCCTCCTCCCCCTCCTTTCGCCTCCCCCAGTAATGCTCAAACGTTGGGAAATGCCATGCCAGAAGGAAAATGACAGAAACCTTCTCGTGGGCTTTGACATTGAAACTGGCTGCCACCGTACCTGTGTCAGCCTGTCCCTCTTCCTTAGACGGAAATTCCTCTGTGAGCGCCGTGGCTTCCCAGAACTTCGATAGGCTAGCATCCTTCCAGCGGGGCCAGACAGCGGCATCAGACCAGGTTGTGGCAAGTGCCATCGATCCGTAACGGGGAGACTTGAGGTCCAGTTTGCTGGTTGTGAGGAAAAGCCCTGTGACTCCTTTCTCTTTCCTCGTCTCGTTCACTCGCCCTTCTGTTTCGGCGCCGCCGACAATGTTCGTCAAGTTGCCGTAGACCGTTGCCGAGACCTGCTCGTCGCTTATGTTTTCGAAGCTATAGCGGAGAATGGCAATAGGTATGCTGGAGTCCTTGTCATTCAATGGTATGAATGGATTGAACGCCTTAAGCGTCACACGTAACGGAACGTCCGGGTCTTCCATCAACAAGGTCGCGATGGGAAACTCGCCAGTGAAGATGGCTTTGCGGAAATGGGGTAGCCCTTGACCGAGGTCGCTTTGCCTATGTGAAGGAACAAGGGAATGTCCATCTCCAACATAAGATCCGCCTACTGGACTTTGAAGAACCTTTGTGACCGGAGGCTTGCTGGCAGAACGCACTTTGATGGCGAAGAAGGACCTTGGAGCCACAAATCCCTTGGCAGGCCGGTTCATGATCTCCCAGTCTCGAAGCTGTCCCCATCCTCCTAGGCTGACTGAACCTGTGCCGATTCCGCCCAGTGGAAAGGCAATCTCGTCAAGGTTACGCCCAGTATAGGTGGGCTGAGGTCCAATCTTGAAAAGGTCGCTATCGGGATATGGAATCTTTACCAATCTATCATCCTCCAAAGTATGGATGTCTTCTACGGCTAACTTGCTCTTAACTTTTATAACCTTACTAGAACTCATGCTTTAGGAGCAGTTGAGGTTGATGACCGGTCGATCTATGGGCGCGGTGGCAATCAGCGATTGCCCACTGGTCCTGCGCCTTCGGAACGGATTGGTCAGATACGTCAAAGAAGGGCAGAGGACCGCCAGATGTTTGGATGCTACCTTCACATGCCTCTCAGCTCGCAAGGGTCTAGGGTCTGATTCAAGACAGGAAACGTTAAGGGGGCATGGAGTTTGTAAAGAGACACAAAATGAAGACGGGTTCACGCGGCTAAGCTTTACGTTAATGTTGGCGCCTATTCCCCTTTGATGCGTCACTGGTATGCGACCATACGGGCTGCTTCTTCTAGGTCCCTGAACTCTCCGCAGCTTTTCGCTGCGAGAAGCGCTGCGCCGAAGGAGGCCTCTTCGACGTTCTTCGGGATGCGGATAGGTAGATTGAAGACGTATGAAAGGATCTCTGCAAGCAACGGGTTCTTCCGAACGGCATTGCCTGAGCCTACGAGACGAGCCCGAGGCGACACTCCGCCCTGCAGAATCTCGCCGTAAGAGGTTCTGAACTGCTCAGCTATGCCTTCCAGCAAGGCACGGCTCATATGACCGGGCGTGAAGTTGGATTCACTCATGCCGCGCCAGACTGCTCGACTTTCAGGGTCTAGGCGCGTTCCTGTGAAGAGTGGTTCGCAGCGAAGCCCGTCGGCGCCTCGGTGAACCTGCGACGCCAGGCGGGTCATCTCGTCATAGAGCTCTGTTTCTCCCTTTGCCCCGAAAAAGACACGCCCAACCTCATTGTAGAATCTGTTCAGCAACGCGTAGGTGGCGCCTCCTCCCAGGCTGGCTGCGACGAGGAGATAGCTCTCGTCTAGGTAGCACCGAGTGTCCACGCCTTTCACAGCTAAGTAGTGCGGCACCCACAGTGATAGCTGGCCTCCAGTGCCTATGTTGATGAGCATCATGCCTCTCCGGTCCGCCACACTTCCGAGAAAGCTTGCTTGGTTGTCTCCACACGCCACGCAGACTGGGGTCGCCTCCTTCAAACCTGTTTTCTTAGCAGCTTCTGAGGTGAGCTCTCCTGCTATCTCTGCTGGGCGCTTCACTTCTGGCAGAAGGCTAGGTTTGAGCCCCAGCCTTTCGATGAGCTCAGAGTCCCACTGCCTCGACTTTATGTCGTATATGCCTGAACTGCCTGCATTCGACGGGTCGGTGATATGCCCGCATCCAGTCATCTTCGTAACAAAATAGTCAGGCATGAAGCATGCAGTCGCAGGTTCCGATGGTAAGGCTTTGTTCTCCTTCAGCCAGAAAAGGGTTGACCCCATATACCCCGTGGCGGGATAGCAACCTTCCAGCAGAAAACCATGCTCGCCAGCCAGTTCTATCATGCGCTGAATGTATGTGAGATTCTCTCTTGGCATCTTTTCGTTGCAGCGCTGGTCTTGCCAGCCTATCAGAGGCGAAAGTGGACACTGATCTCGACCGACAAGGAGCATACCGTGCATCTGGCCAGTCACGCCGATGCCCTTTAACTGTTGCCGGAGTCGATGGGAAGATGCCTCAGCGATCGCCTTGAAGGCCAACTCCACAGTTTGCTCCGCATCCCCTTCGCTCCATCCGCGTGCTCTGCCTTGCGCATCGGTCGTTTCGGAACTATTCGGGATGGAGTGAGTTGCCCTTACGGTGCCGGAGTCCGCGTCGAAGAGAAGCACGGCGATCTTTGTGGTCCCCGCATCCACACCCATGTAGATTGAGAAGGCTGATTCCTCCATGCTCTGCTATCTGTTTTCTTGTCTTAGAATCTCTGGCGTTCATAAAAACTTGCCTATGCTAAGCTCCGTCTACTGTTATCATTCTGTACGTCCTGGGGAAGCCGGGCTAGGCAGAGCAGCGGACATCCTTGCTTGGCAGAGTGTGGATGCGTTTGCTGTTCTTTCGCGTTGAGGCTTGTTAACGATTCCATCTGGAGGGGTTTAAAGCCTTATAAAGACAGAGGCTGACAAGAGTTT
>CAYRBK010000073.1:0-4746 GCA_964422605.1 uncultured Candidatus Bathyarchaeia archaeon
GGCGAGTGCCTGACGCGACTCCAGCAAGTATTCCTATCGACAGAGCGATCGCCGATGATAGACATGCCAGATTCACGGTATTCAAATACCTGTCTGAGATCTCATCGGCGACAGGCCTCCCGCTCCTTATGGAAGTTCCCATATCTCCACGAAGAAGGTTCCAGAGAAACGTCAAGTATTGAACGTGAAGGGGTTTGTCTAGACCCCACTGTTCTCTTAGGGATCTTATTGCCTCGGGGGTTGCGTCCTCTCCAGCTAAGAGAACAACAGGGTCTCCGGGAACAAGGCGAATTAGAACGAAAACGACCAAGGAGACTCCGAGAAGAATTGGAATCATCATCAATAGTCTGCGGGTAACGTACTCTATCACTCAGTTCGGCCTCAAAGAAAAAGGGGGAAAGGAGGATATTACGTCTTCTTCAGGACGTATACTCCGGACAGCCAGATTGTTTCGTCGTGTCGCATCTTTGCGTTCTTTACTTCAGACCTAGCCAGGTGGAGCTGGGGTTCATAGAACAAGAATATCCATGGAGCCTCGTCGAATAGTATCTGCGTCGCCTCACGGTAGGCATTCTTTCGCTTTGTGACATCTGTCGTGCTTCTGCCCAGATCGAATAGCTGATCAAACTTGGGGTTGCTGTAGAAGGTTGGTTCCAAGCCAAGTGGCGGCCATGCCTCGCTATGGAAGTCGTGAAGCGCTTGGTCAGCGTCTAGGTTGGGCAGTCCAAAGCCCACGAAAGCCAGTTCGACTGTGCACTTGTCCACTGGCTCGCTCTCTCGAGCCCTGAAAGCAGCCCATTCCGACGGCGCGATCTTTGCCTTCACTCCCACAGCTGCAAGATATGATTGGATCGCCTCTACAACCTCAGTGTCCATCAGGAATCTTCCGACACCATAGGCCAGCTCAATCTCGAAACCATTGGCGTATCCTGCTGCGGCAAGGAGTTCCTTGGCCTTTGTAGGGTTGTATTCGTAGACACCTATCTTGCTATAGCCGAAGCTTGCCGGTGGGATGCCCGGGCAATCCATTATTATTGCAGTGCCTTTGAAGATCCTGTCCACTATGGTCTTCTTGTCAACGGCGTAGTTTAGAGCCTGTCTCACTCTCACATCCTGAAGCGGCCCCCTCTTGGTGTTCATTGATACGTGCATTGACCTCTGACTGAGCGCCGGCATCGCATAGAACCTTGGATCATCCTTCAGCCGGAAGTAGTCTGCTGGGGGAACATTGGTTATGATTTGGGATGCCCCTGACTCCAATGCCATGACTCGTGCACTCGCCTCTGGGATGGGCTTCATTATGACCTCTTCAACCAGGGGCTTCGTTCCCCAATATTCTGTATTAGCGACTAGTTTGGCCTGCGTGCCCTTGATGTGTTCTACAAACTTGTATGGACCTGTGCCGATCGGTTGCTTGTAATAGTCATCGCCCAGTTTCTTCCATTGGGCAGGACTGATTATTTCCGAAGGCGCGTAGTTGAACAGATTCATCAAAGGTGGGTACGGTGTCGTGTTGACGATGAGCGTGTTATCATCCACTATGTCCATTGACTGGATCATCGTGAATGAACCTCGCGCTGGAGACTTCGCTTTTGGATCAATCAGTCTATCCATAACTGATATCTTGACCGCTTCTGCTGTGAAAGGCGTTCCATCATGGAATTTCACGCCTTTTCGAAGATGAAGAGTCCATTTGGTTGCCTCTGCGTTAGCCTCCCAGCTTGTGGCTAAGCAGGGCTTAAGTTCTCCCGTGTCAGGGTCGAAGTCTGTAAGGGTCTCGCAGACCAGTCTTATTATGCCAAGGTTCTGCATTCCCGTCGCTTTTTGAGGGTCAAAGATTGGAATGTCAGTCCCAAGTGATATTACCAATGTCTTCTGGTATTCTGGCGGCTTTGGTATCATCGAGTAGACGCCGAACGCTATGACTGCAATGATTATCACGGCAACCACTACAGTCCATAGTTTCCTTCGTGAGGGTTTTGAAGTTGCCAACTCAGATTTCCTCAACATCTATCTAGAGTCGGACCTGTATTAATAACTTCCGAGCTCAAGATGTCTCCATGAGTAAGCCTGCGAACGAAAGAGCATACACCTTGGCGGCTTGAATCACTTCGCTTACCGCAACATGTTCGTTTAGAGCGTGGGCTTGATCGGTTTTCCCTGGTCCAAACATACATGCCTCCTTGAGGCCGATCGTGTCTTTCCAATCGGCTACGTCGCCGAAGGAGACCGCTGCTCCAACTTTTGGCTCAGCCCCGAGCACGGTGGCCCCTGCCCTCTTAATCGTTTGTGCGAGTTGGCCGTCGGCAGGGAACTCTATGGTCTCCCGTTTCTCAACAACCTTTGAGGACTTCAATTTGAACTCGGGATCACTTCTTGTCAGCGCGCTGTAAGCGTCATGCACCATCTTCTCCACTTGATCTGATGTCATTGGCGGCGAAAACCGAATGTCAAAAGTCAGCTTGCACCAGTCTGGAACCATATTCGTCTGATCTCCCCCGCGTATGGTCCCAACGTTTATCGTGTCCTTCCCACCTATAGGATGCCGGCTCAGTCGGAGACCGTAAATAGCGTCAAGGAGTTTGGACGCTTTCAATATGGCGTTCACTCCGGCACCTGAGGCTGAGTGACTTGCGATTCCATCGACTTCAAATTCGAACCAAACCCTGCCCTTCGACATGCAAAGAACCTGCAGGTCATAGGGTTCCCCGAAAATCGCCATGTCCGCCTTGATGAGTCCGTTCTTTCCTAGGTACGATTCGCCGTTGAACCACTTTGAATCTGGCGGTCTCCATTCGTCGTCTGCCCAAGCCACTAAGATCAATTTTCCCCGCATCTTGAGCCCAGATTCTAGGAGTGCACGGGTTCCAGCCATCATCGCCGCTAGGCTTGCTTTGCAGTCTGCAGAGCCCCGTCCGTACAGTATGCCATCAACAATCTTGGCTGAGAAAGGCGGATACTTCCAACGGCTCACATCGTATGCAGGTACAACATCGTAATGTGCGTCTGCAAGCAGAGTCGGCCCGCCACCTGAGCCTTCGACCGTGGCTACCAGGCTTGGCCGTTTTTGGTAATGCTCATACTGATTGACTCTTATTCCATATCGGGATATTTCGTCTTTGATGAAGGGAACGATTTCTTCGTAGGTTCCCGGTGGGTTCACGCTCGGAATAGAGACCAAACGTTGAAGCAGTTTAGTGACATAATCATTGTCGATGTGGGCTAGGATCTTCTTACTCGTTTCAGACAGATTCATCTAACAGCTCCTCGAACCTCTATTGATGTGGATTTTCTATTGAAGGCTTTGCATGAGATCGCGCAGCTTCTCGCGAACAGTTTCAAAGCTGGCAGGGCAGTTGAGGCGGCTTTTGGTGATGGTCCTAGATAGCGTCGCGAGGAAGCGAATTCATGACGTGACTTTCAAGCCCAACATTTTGCCTATTTCGACAGCTTCTCTCACGTAATCACCGTAGACCATGGCGCACTCTCTTCCGACGAAGTTGCGAACAGACTCTGGGCTGTTCATCCTCACCCAGATCGTCGTCCTGCAGTTATCTCCGCCAAGATCCTTGCAGTCGACCACGTCTCCCTTGAAGACGAATAGTCTGTCGCCGATGCCGCAGTTGACCATGGTAACCTCTCCTCTTGGCAACTCGGTGTAGGCTGTTACCGTGCCCTCCATATTCCTCCAGTTCCGCAACACGGGCTTGCCAGGGCTGATGGTGGTAGGAGCGAAGCAATGCCTGAAGGTCACGATGTCTCCTTTGTGGGTGAATGCTTCCCAGACGAAGATCGGCTTGTTCGAAGTGGAATGAAGGATCAAAAGCGGGAGGAGGTTCTCGCCCCTCCAGCACCCGACAGGGTACCCATCTTCTGCCAACTTCGCAAGTGCGTAACACATTTTCGTTCCTAGCTTCTCCGTGAACTGGCCGCACCAGAGCACGTAGCCAGCGTCCGCCTTCATGCCCCTGATCGCAGCCTTCATGGCTATGTACAGCCTTGCGGATTTCACGACATCCTTGAAGGAAGGTTCCAGAACCTTAGATTCCTTCATCCATTTCCTTGCGAGAGTCTCAGCTTTTGTCTTGTCGGCTTTTTCGTAGGCGTCGAAGAACTTCTCGGGGTCTATGGCCTCAGTGTTCAGCTTTCCCCTGATCAGTGGGTTCCTGTTCCAAGCTGTCCCTTTTAACGTCCAAGGCTCCTTGTCGAAGAGGCAAACCTTCGCGTTCTTCATCCATTTTGATGCCTCTAGGGCCTTTACTCTTCTTTTGACCTCGTCGGGACCTAGAGCCACTACTACGTTCTCGTGGTCTGCAAGGTACTCGTAGGTTTCAAGGGCATTGCAGAATATTTCCTCGTCGCTGGCGATTATGATTGGCAAGGTTGTCTCGGCGAGGTAGATTAGGGGTGAGAACCTGTCGGCGCATAATGGGAACAGAACGAAGCCGTTGACTCCCTTGGTCTGGATTTTGAGTAGTTCCTCCTCTTTCTTGACGAGATATTTCAGCTTGGTTCGCAGGCCGTATCTCTTGAGTAGTTCGTCAGTCTCTCTTTCGGTCCCGGCCTTGTCCTTACTTTTGAGGATCGAGCTGCAGCCGAGCAAGAAAACGGGCACTACTCTCAAGGGGACCTTTGGGTGCTTCAAATCAGTCTCCTCACTCAAATGTCACTCGCCACTCAGCCGTCATTTGGGGAAGTCGTTTGTCTTCAAATGGGAAAACGTTTTCGTGCATGTGATGGGGCTAG
>CAYRBK010000074.1:0-3054 GCA_964422605.1 uncultured Candidatus Bathyarchaeia archaeon
GATTTCGGCCTAGACTGGTCTCACTTCAATATTCAGTCCGGTCTCTTCGAGGTTCAGGGCATTGAGGAGAGCTCAGATGCTGCATTCTTCGAAAACGTGCGAACCGATACCGAGATCGGTGGAATTCCGTTGAAGGTTCCGGTGCTCACCGGTGCCTTCGGTTCAACTGATGTTGCCAGGTTGAACTGGCCAGGCCTTGCAGTGGGAGCTGCGCTGTCTGGCGTGGGGATAATAGTAGGCGAAAACGTCTGCGGTATGGACCCCGAATCTGTCATAACGAAGGGGAAGATAACCTTCTCAAAAGAGCTCAAACGCCGCGTGGACGTGTTCCGGAGGTTCTGGGACAGCAAACATGGCGAAGTGATTGTACAGACTAATGTGGAAGACCAGCGGCTTGGAGTAGACCAGTACGCTCTCTCAAAGCTCGAGGTCAACGTTATCGAACGCAAGTGGGGGCAAGGAGCGAAGGCCATTGGCGGGGAAGTACGTGTTGGAGACATCGATGAGGCTATCATGCTCAAGAAGAGAGGTTATCTGGTCATACCTGACCCGGAGGATCCAATGGTTCGAGAAGCCTTTGGAGACGGGGTTTTCAAATCTTTCGAGAGACACAGCCGCGTGGGGATTCCCAAAGGAAGCGATTTCGTAGAGGACATTGCATGGCTGAGAAGCCAAGGAGCGAAGCATGTCTTCCTTAAAACGGGTGCCTACAGGCCCTCGGCGGTTGCCTACACTTTGAAGCTGGCTTCCGAAGCCAAGATCGACGCGGTCACCTTTGACGGCGCAGGCGGCGGAACAGGGATGAGCCCTGTCCCCATGATGGACGAAATGAGTATACCGACAGTATACCTTGAAGCATGGGTTCTGAGATGCGCCCAAATCCTCAAGAGGAAAGGACGATATTTGCCCGACATCATAATGGCCGGGGGTTTCATGAGCGAAACCCAAATCTTCAAAACCATAGCCTTAAGCAACTTCGGTGAAGGCCCGCTAGTGAAAGGAGTCTTGATGGCTAGGTCTCCGCTGACGGCTGTGATGAAGAGCTCATATTTCGTTGAGCTCGCACAGACTGGGAAGTTGCCCAAGTCTTTTGCTGAGAGCTACGGTAACATGCCCGACCTGTTCTTCGTTGCAGCGCCCGAGCTGAAAAGCGAATACGGTGGAGACTTCAAGGACATTCCGTGGGAAGCAGTGGGCTTGTACTCCTACCTTCAGGAACGAGTGAAAGTCGGCCTGATGCAGCTGATGGCGGGAGCACGCAAATGGCGCCTCGACCTCTTAGACCGCAAAGACCTAATGGCACTGACGGAAAGGGCGGCCAAAGTCACAGGAATCCCTCTGGCTGAAGAAGCTGAAAACGACGCCGTCGAAAGAATCCTAGATTGACCCCTTCTACTCTTCCCCCCGGACCTAGAGAATCCGAACAAGCGCCTGAGAAAACCACAGAATTGTAGAGTTACTGCCTGTCTTCCGAGCTTTCAGGCTTCGCAGTCTTGATTCTTCTTTTCAGTTCTTCCCTCATTTTGGAAGCAATCAACCTCTCAAGCGTTTCCTCTAGTAGCTCCATCCCAGAGTTGCTCGCTAATACCGGCTCCTCCCCTTCCCCTTCTTCCTCAGAGGGTTGGCGTTGTATCAGCGATTCGGCCGTTTCGATCATCTTCTTTGCCTCCTCTTCGACTTTCTCCGATGTTGGGCTCTCACGAACCTGTTCCGGGCCAGCTGGGACAATCGAACCGCTTGAGAGCACCCTCCCACTCACCTTTGCGCCAGCCCCAAGTCTGACTGTGCTTTCGGTTGAAACAGCATCGACGTTGGCATTCTCCTCTATGATGATCTCTTTGAGCGAGTCGACAATCCCCTTCACTGTGCTGTTCTTCCTGATACGTATCCTGCCTTCTGACAAAACATGACCCTCAATAACGGAATGTTCACCGATATCAGTGTCGCCAGCGGCCTTCACACTGCCATGCACAAGGCATCCCTTTCCCAACCTGAGGTTTCCATGGACCACAAGGGAACTCTTCAACTCCGTCCCTTCTGGAATGCTGATATCACCCATCACACGGAGCACTTCACCCACGACTTTGACGCGAGCATGAGCCCGAGCCTGTTCAAGTCTTGGAAGGCCGACATCTCCCCTCTCGTCGGCGACGGCCTGTACAGAAGCGCTGCTTGCTTTCCCGTCTGCACGTCCAAAGCGTCCCGTAACCGCTAGGATTGACAAGACTGATAGGAGGGCGAAAAGCAAGAGGACGAATGGGTCTAAGGGTGCCATCTCTCATCCCTGCTATGTTTACCCGGACGTCATTCCGACGCTATTCTTCTCCTCCTAGTCTCTCCTCACAAGGAGCACTGATCAATATCCGTGACCCCGGCTTCTGCCCTCCGTCCCACGTCATCTGCCGTACAATAGCAGCGACACTACGATAACGCCCAGGTCTCCGCCAATCTCTAGAAACAGAGATCGCACGTTATATAGTTTCGCCACGGTTGCTCGGTGGAAAGGTAGAGCCATTCCGCTCTCCCTCCAGAAAATCGTTCAGCCGTCTATATTCCTCGAGAAATATCTTTCCCTTGTCCGTCATCTGGTAGAAGATGGTCTCTGTGCTCTCGATCGAGCTTAACAGGCTTTGCGAGATCAGGTATTTCAGATACCTCTGAAGTTGGTTATAGCTAAGGTTGCACCTATATAGAATGCTCGTCTTCTTAGCGGGCTTCCGGCAGACCACTAGGATCTCGTTGATGATTTCCAGTCGTCCTCTTTTTGTGAAGGCTGCTTTCATATTTTATCCCAGACTTGGCTTCTGAAGCTTCTTTCGCTATGATTGTCCTAGAAGAGTCCTCTTAGTCTTTATAAGGGATGTTAAGGGCCAGTAAGTAAGAGACTTTTTGACAGTGCATTAGTAAGATAGTTCTGAAGTTCCCGGGGTCGCTGATCGTGACAAAGGCCTCGGAACTACATCAAACGGCAAACTTGGAGCGAGACTCTCCTGACACCTTCTCCTACAATGTTTGCTGGAACCAGAATCCCTTCAAGAAATCTAAAACATTCTG
>CAYRBK010000074.1:3154-4696 GCA_964422605.1 uncultured Candidatus Bathyarchaeia archaeon
TCTTCCTAACCCTTTTATGGATTTCCGGGTCAAAAGGGATAGCATGGGTTCTGGAAAGGGCATCTTACAAGCGAAAAAGGCATTGGGCATCTTGGGGGCGACCGCAGCCATCGGCTTGGTTTTGGCTAACATGAACTTCATCTTCGGTCTTCTCTCCACCGTCTATCCCATTGGCAGCTCAGGGGTGGTTTCCTCAGCAAACATAAATGTGTATTGGGAGAGCGGATGCATCAACAATGTCACTTCGATTAACTGGGGGACTCTTAGCCCCGGACAGTCAAAGAACGTAGTGGTCTATGTTAAGAACACAGGAAGCATCGCCCTGACCTTGGCTCTGACCACAGATGGCTGGAGCCCCGCTGGTGCCGCTCCGTATCTGGCCCTTACTTGGAACTACGGGGGCGGACAAATCCAGCCTAATCAGGTCCTAGCTGTTACCTTGACTCTTACTGTGTCAGAAAGCATAGAAGGGATAGCTGACTTCAGCTTCACCATTTACGTAACCGGAACGCAAGTTACGTAAACTCGTGTAGATTCCGGTCCTCAGCCTTCTCTTTTTCTCTTTGGAGAAGGCGTCACTATGGGTAGCATGCCGCTGAACACGTACTTTTCATCCTTAGAGGCACCAAAGAGGATCCCTAACTCGGGGTCTATTCTCAGTCTTCGGCCTTCCTGTTGGACGAAACGGTACTTTATCAGAAAGTCCACGACTTTCCTACATGTGTCTTCAGGCACGCCTATTCTTGCGTTGATCTCTTCGATTGGACACGGTCTGTTGCTCGAAGCAAGGAACTCGAGTATCTCATCTATCTTGGTTCTCAACGTAGTCAGAGCCCCATGACTAGAATCTTCTGAAGCCACTATAAATTGTATGTGAACACGTAGGGCTATATGGGAATATTAGGGCACAATTTCAGATGCATCTGGGGGAAGTCCCTTGATACTCAGAGTTCCGTTGAGGGCATCGAGTTCGAGTTTCCAGTCTTCCGGCTTTGGGTCATGCAGCGACTATCAGTCTCGTGTAGAAAATCCATGCAGATAATCCATAAAGAGCATTCTCAAGTCATTTAAGAACGAATGCCGATTCTGACTGGGATAAGCGTTGCTCGACGATGTCTGTAGGCAGTTATGCTCAAGGACTGCTGGAGGAGACTGGATCAGCCTGCCTAAGCTCAGTGAAATCATCAGAAGCTTCTATGCTGATGAGAAAGATGCGGAAGCCGTCCTAGACTTTCTGGGGAAATACTTTCTTGAGGTTGACGAGAGTGAAAGCAAAGCGAGACTCAGCCCTTGGCTCTGCAGCCTACTTGAGATTCCGTCGTCATGATTTTTGCGGGTCTATAGTCTCATTCTCTCCAGGACTTTGCTGATTTTCTCATAGTCTCTCAGGAATCTCCTTCCTTTTTCGGTGGTTTCATAGATCTCCGCTCCATTCGTCCCGGCATATTTCGTCAGGAGTTCCCCTTCAATGAGGCACGCCGCATATGTGTTGAATTGAGAGAGGCTGAGGTTGCACCTATAGATGAGTCGGGTCTTTCTTGA
>CAYRBK010000075.1:0-4434 GCA_964422605.1 uncultured Candidatus Bathyarchaeia archaeon
GACCGCGTCATTTCCAAGTACATAACGCCGAAAGGAAGCCTTACTCAGGTCGAGAGAAAGACGGAACATGGCGTCGCCAGCTTGCGGGTAGATTATTTTCTTAAGAATGCTGCAGACATCAAGCTGCTGGGATACATTCTGAAGCGCCAGACCTTTGAGTTCGACGAGAATCTTTATCAGGAGAGGATGGATCTACTTGGCAACCGTACCGAACCTGTCATCACGGTTCCATGGGGATCGATACAGAGGTTCTTCATCGTTTACATGGGGTTTCAGAGGGGTGTCGTTGCCCTTTGGCGTCATCGTGAAGACGTTGAAAGGCTTCTCCAAGCATTCAGTGAAAACGATGACAGGAGGTTCGATCTGGTCAGAAAGACGCCGTTCAGGGTAGTCAACTTTGGTGACAACATAGATGAAGGGCTGTGTTCACCGCCCCTTTTCCAAAGGTACATGCTCCCCTACTACCAACTCAGAACGAAAGAACTTCACAACGTCGGAAAATTCTGCACATCGCACTGGGACGGCAGAATCAGACAATTGCTGCCCTTAGTGCAAGAAACGGGCCTTGACGGGTTGGAATGTGTCCCGCCGAAGCCTCAAGGCAATGTAACCCTTGAAGAGCTTAAGGAAGGCTTGGAAGACATGATACTCGTTGACGGAATACCTGCCACTCACTTTCTAGATACTGTCAGCGACGAGGAACTAGAAGCCTTTGTTTACAGAATACTCGATCTCTTCAAGCCCCGCATAGTACTTGGTATATCGGACATGCTTCCGCCAGACGGGAGTATTGAGAAGGTACGAATGGTAGGCGAAATCCTTGCCAACTACCACGTCTGAGGTGGCAAGTAATCCGAGCGAAGCATCCTCATAGTCATCAAAGGATTGGCCAAAGGAAGGATAACCAAAGAATCCAGAATCCTCGCTGGTTTGCTGGCGTGCGAAAAGGATTAAAGGTTCGAGCTCAGAATACGTGTAAGGAAGGCGATCCGCATGTCTCTTTTGGACGCAATCTTCAGGAGGAGAAGCATAAGGCGGTATAGGAGTGAACCCGTTCGCAGAAAGATTATGAAGAACATACTTGAGGCGGGAAGGCTGGCGCCTTCCGCAAACAACGCCCAGCCCTGGCACTTCATTGTGGTCACAGACCTAGAGCTGAAGCAGGCGCTTTCGCAGGGCAGATGGAACTGGTTCGTTAAGGACTCTGCCTTCACCTTGGTAGGCTGCGGAGACAAGGATAATCCTTGGTCCACCATAGATACAACAATAGCCTTGCAAAACATGGTTATAGCAGCTGAAGCTCAAGGGGTAGGATCATGTTGGGTTGGAGACTTCAAAGAAGACGAGGTAAAAAAACTGCTGGGGATTCCCGACAGCCTCAAAGTCATCTGCCTAATCACCTTTGGCTATCCAGATGAGACACCGCATCATCGAAGCAAGAAAAGCCTCGAAGAGATCGTGCATTACAACAAGTTCTGATCTAGGCTAGTCCCACCATTCCTTCTTCATGGGCATGGCTACTACTTCTCTGACCTCAAGCTTCTTAGACGAATCATCACTGAAAGCCTCCTTTGTAGATGGTGCTCTGGCGACTATAGCAGTATCCGCTCCTTCGCTCGTCCCTGCTACTCCTATGCCATCGTTGTAGGGCTCTAAGACCCCCTTGTCGACCGCAAACAGGATTACCTCAGCTGCAACCATGAAGCCTTGCTAGTTTCCAGCTAACAGGTTTCGCCATAGCCAACTGCAGCGAAAGAAAACCTTAATTAGGCATTGAGTTTGTAACTAAAAAGACTCAGCCTTGAATAGTCAATGGCATGCTAAGACAGACGAAGAAGTTCTAAAGGCTTTAGGCACTGATCGGCATGGCCTAAGCAGCGAGGAAGCCAGAAGCCGTCTCGCACAGTATGGACCCAACAAACTTGTTGAAAGGGGAAGAGTAAGCCCACTAAAGATCTTTCTGGGCCAATTTAAAGACATATTCGTGCTTATGCTGATTGCCGCCATTGCCGTCTCACTTTTCATAGCTTTCACCAGGCCGGAACCGCCTACACTTGAGGATTACGCCGATTCTGCCACAATTGGCGTGATCGTTGGCCTCAATGCCGTCGTAGGATTCATACAGGAATACCGATCAGAAAGGGCCATCGAAGCCATGAAAAAGTTGACTGCGCCGAAGGCCAGAGTGATCCGGGACGGGAAGGAGGTTACCGTCTCAGCTGAGGAAATCGTGCCGGGAGACATTCTGCTACTCGAAACAGGAGATCGGATCGCTGCTGATGCCCGTCTCCTAGAGGATGTTGATCTGAAGACCGACGAGGCTGTTCTAACCGGGGAATCCACGCCTGTCGAAAAGAAGGTCGGATCGGTCCCAGAGAACACTCCTGTAGGTGACAGAAAAAACATAGTTTTCATGGCCACGCATATCATCTACGGTCGTGGAAGAGCCGTCGTTACCTCTACGGGCATGGCTACCGAGTTCGGCAAGATAGCCGAGATGGTTCAGTCCATAGAGGAAGAAGAGACTCCTCTTAAGGCGAAACTGGCAAGATTCGGAAAGAAGCTGGGAACGATTGTTGTGGCTGTCTGCGCCATCATCTTCATCCTCGAGGTCTTCGAGCTTATGAGAATGGGGAAGCCGACAGACATCAGGGCACTCGAAGACAGTTTCTTCACAGCCGTCGCTCTCGCAGTTTCCGCAGTTCCAGAGGGACTTCCAGCCGTTGTCACGGTGACTCTAGCATTGGGTGCCAGGGAGCTCGCCCGAAGAAACGCCATTATCAGAAGGTTGTCCTCAGCAGAAACCCTAGGAGCGGTAACCGTGATATGCTCTGACAAGACTGGCACATTGACCAAGGGTGAGATGACTGTCCGCGATGTATACGTCAACAGCAAAGTCTTAAAAGTCACAGGGGTCGGGTACGAGGCTGAAGGCAAGTTCCTTCTTAATAAGGCAAAGATCGATCCGAAGGAGAGCCAGGAACTCAGCCTCCTGCTCCGCGCAGCAACTCTATGTACCAATGCAAGTCATGATGGCAAAGGCATAATTGGAGACACGACGGAGGGCGCCTTGATCGTTGCAGCGGCAAAGGCCGGTCTGTTGAAGGAGGACCTCGAGAAGGAGTATCCCCGCCTCCACGAGATTCCCTTCACATCTGAGAGAAAGATGATGACCACGGTGCACAAGACCTCCAACGGGGAACTGTTGGCCTTCGTCAAAGGCGCTCCAGAGGTCCTACTCAACCGATGTACACACATTCTGGAGGGTCGAAAAGCTAAGAGGCTAAGCGCAAAAGTGAGAAACGCACTCCTCAAAGTCAACGCGGACATGGCGAACCAGGCTCTGAGAGTGCTCGGGGTAGCCTACCGGGAGCTGGACACTGTGGGCATTGGGAGTTTTTCCGAGAAGGCAACTGACGAACAGATAGAGAGCGGACTTGTCTTTCTGGGGCTGGCTGGCATGATCGATCCGCCGAGGGAGGAGGCTAAGACAGCTAACCAGCTCTGCCAGAAGGCGGGAATCAAGACTGTTATGATTACGGGCGACCATCAACTTACGGCGATCGCTATTGCCAAAGAGCTCGGCATGTTGGAGAAGGGCGGCTTAGCCCTCGCGGGCAGAGAACTTGACAACCTAAGTGACGAGGAGTTCGAAAAGGTCGTGGAAGAGGTCGCGGTCTACGCGCGAGTTTCGCCTGAGCACAAGATCCGCATCGTCAAGGCTTTGAAGAAGAAGGGCCAGATTGTCGCCATGACGGGTGACGGTGTGAATGACGCTCCTGCACTTAAGCAATCTGACATCGGGGTGGCAATGGGTATCACTGGTACCGATGTCACCAAGGAAGCCGCAGACATGGTATTGGCTGATGACAACTTTGCGACCATCGTCAGGGCTGTCGAAGGCGGCCGAAGGATTTATGATAACATCCGAAAGTTCGCCTTCTTTCTTCTCCGAAGCAACTTCGACGAGCTCCTCGTGATTGGAAGCTTCGCCTTACTTGGGCTTGAGCTTCCGCTAACGGCTGGGATGATTCTGTGGTTAAACTTGATGACGGACGGAGCGCCAGCGTTAGCATTGAGTCAAGATCCCGCGGCTGACGACGTCATGGACCGTCAGCCCAGAGACCCAGATGAAGGGATTCTGCATGGGAGACTCGCCTCTATATTGGCTACTTTCGTCACACAGTTTCTGGGAACAGCGGTCCTGTTCTACATTGCGTACTACATATGGGGAGAACCTCTGGAAGAGGCAAGGACCCTTGCGTTCATGCAAGCCACCATGCAGGAGCTCGTGGTTGTCTGGAACTGCCGTTCAGAGAAGAAGAACGCCTTCAAAGTCGGGTTCGCAAACAACAGATACCTGCTCTACGCCGTCCTGTTTTCAGCAGCAGTAACCTTCATCATACCTTACACCGGAGTCTTGTTCGGCTTCGC
>CAYRBK010000076.1:0-4366 GCA_964422605.1 uncultured Candidatus Bathyarchaeia archaeon
AGTGCATGCTGCGGCTGAAAGGGGTCCTGATCGATTTCGGAGGTACACTAGCCCACTTCGACGAGGATGATGTTAAGGAAGCTGGCGAACTCTGATCTTCGTGCGAGCTTCGTCCAACAGTACTGCGTGGACTGTCACTCCCGGAAGTCCCATCTCACATACTCACGTGTCATGCTTTCTCTGAGACAATTCTCGAATAGGGATCGTCGGCTCTTTTGGGGAAAATCACTTCCTCATCGTTCTTCACGATAATACGATGCCTCCCCCTTGTAAAGGAGCCTATCACTATTGCCTCAATCCCGCTTTGGTGCAGCGTTTCTATGATTCTGTCTTTGGCTTCAGGGCTGATGGCGGCCAGAATTGTGCCGGTTGAAGACATAGCCATAACCTGATCATCTGAGAGCTCGAAATATCTTTGCAGAGCGTAGACCTCATTTGGGACCGGGATCTTGCTGAATTCTACCTTGAAGCCAACTTTAGATGCTTCAGCCATCTCGTTTAGAGCTGCTGTCAAACCGCCTTCTGTGGCGTCATGCATGGCGCGCACGCCGCCTCTTTCAGCCAGCATCAAGGCTTCTCTTACGCAGCTCTGCGTTTTGACAAGTTTAGCGAGCTTCCGTGTTCTTTGAGCCCCAAACAGTTTCTTCGCCAATGCGCTCTGAGTTAAGGCGAAGTTTACGGCAGTCTCCATGCCAATAAGTTTTGTGCAGAGAATGAGGTCTCCCGGTTTGGCGCCGCCCGGCGTGATCAGCTTTTCCTTGTCTACTGGGCCGTAGGCGGTGCAGACTCCAACTAGGGCTGAGAGGTCTCCGTAGGTTCCAGTGTGCCCGGTCACTATGGCCATTCCAAGTTCTTCCGCGGCGTCGCAGGCTTGTTTCATAACTTTGTAGAAGGTTTCAGGTTTCGTCGACGGCGCACCTAAGAGATTTATCGTGCAGAATTCCGGTTTCGCTCCGAAAAGCGCCACATCAGAAGATGCGTAATGTATCAGCAACCATCCGAACCATTCTTGAGGGACGCCGATGCAGGGATCTGTTGACACGACCAGGTACCTGTCGTCGATCTGGTGGACGCCTGAGTCAGATCCGGGCTTAGGTGGAACGATAACCCTTGAATCGTTCCTTATGCATCTAAGCAGTCTCTCCAAGTTTTCTGTCGAGAGCTTACCCATTTTCGCGCCCGGAACCCTTATGCTTCCAATAGCTCTATGCCCTTGCTGGTTATCTTGAAGGGTATCCACTCCAAGGGATGGTCACATCCTTCCATCTTCACTATGCGGATCTCTCTTTGGGACTTTTCTTCGTTGAACCTAAAAAGGAGTATATTATGCGCCTTGTTCAGGTCTAGGTCTGTGGCTCTATGAACTGCGATGTCTTTTTGTGTCGCAACGGTTACGATGTCTATGTTCACAATGTTGTCGTAATGCGACCAATTGATAGTCCAGTCTTCCACGGGTTCCATATACTTGAGGTCATACAACCCGAACATCTGCTCGCTGAAGGGCCCAGCCGCAAACCGGGTCACGTGCCTCTCAGAGATCAGCCGGTCTATCCGTTTCATCTCCTCAAAGTCGTCCAAGCTAAAGTATATCACATTCGCGTCTCTTGGGTAAGGTTCGAAGTGCGGGAAGGCTTGTATGCTGATGAACTTACCCGCCGCTTCGTATGGGCTGATGTCCCACCCAAAAGACCTGAAGTAAGCCCTCAAACGCGGAAACGGCTTGTTCATAACGTCGAAGGAGACGGCTTCCCCTTCTCGCAGCCCCTGCCAGAGAAATTGCATCGCAAAGACTGTTCGTCCAGTGCCGGGTGAACCGTAGAGGATGTTCCGTGATCCTGATTCGATTCCGCCACCTATCAGGTCGTCAAGGCCTTTGATTCCCGTTTTGAGTTTGACCATTTGCATGTGACCCCGGGACTGTCTACATGTAGATATCGAGAGCCTTCTTCTTGATAAGCAGATACATGATCACAAACGCAATGATGAACTCGCCGGTGAGGAAGCTGCCGTTGTAGACCGCTGAGTAGATGACGCCATCAAGGTTGAGCGTTGTCCAGAAGAAGATTCCTGCAATGAAGTGCGAGATGAACCTCCCAACAGTCGCCACAGCGACTCCGACTAGAGGATAGAAAGTCTTTTGCGAATGTTTCTTGAAGAGCCCGGCTAACCCGATCGCACCGAAGGCTATCGGGTAGTCAAGCAGGACTTGCACTGGGTGCACTATGGGGGAGTATTGAAGCCGCATGACGTCGAGGGGTAAAGCGGCGAGCCCGAAGACGATCCCGCCGACAACTCCAACCTTGAGTCCTCTTCTCAAGGACAGCCAGATTATGGGCACCATGCTTCCCGCCGTCACTGAGCCTCCGAAAGGAAGCGTCAGAAACGGAAGCGTCAAAACATACAACACAGCTGACAACGCTGCGAAGACTATTATTTCCGCTAGGACTTTAGCTTCGAAAATAGCTCTTCTTTCACTCAACTCGACGTCCCTCCGCCAGCATTATCTGGATCAGGTTCAAAGGGTCGACGGTCCATTCAACCGTCCTCTCAGCCAGGTCGAACCCAGCTCCCCTTCGGCATCAATTAAGCACGGTTCAAGCATATAACCATAACGATGCATGCTGGCGCAAGACATAAGACCCGTAACAGAGACATAGAACTCCGGATGCGTCGCTCTTGATTGTCTGCGCAACTGTTGTGAGAGACGAGAGAGTTCTGCTTGTTAGGCATTCTTGTGAACAGAAGCCTGATTATGGAGATTGGCTTCTTCCAGCCGGAAACGTAGAAGTGGGCCAAAGCCTGGAAGAAGCATTGAAACGCGAAGCGAAAGAAGAACTCGGTTTAAGCATTAGGACAGTGCGAAAGCTCACGGAGCATGTTGACCCTTACACCGGCGATCGGTTGGCCGATTTCCTGTGCACACCTACAACGTCGAAGATTGAACTCTCATCTGAAATCTCGGAAGCAAGATGGTTCACCGCAAACGAAATCCGAGAATTGGCAAACATCCACGCGGGTTTGAAGGAAGGATTGCTCAGGCGTCTGGAATATCTCTTCCATTAAGGAAAGGAATGTGATTCTGATACATGTTGAGACGTAAAGTGCCCTAAGAGCTTAGGAGTCATATCTTGATTCTCATGCCGTCATATGCGAATGCCACGTTGAACTCTACTAGTTGCTTTTCCATTTCTTTGTAGTCGTCGTACGATCTTCCCCAAACTTCTTCTATGTGCGTGAAAACCGTTTTCTTTGCCCCCAGTTTCCGGATTGTTTGGAGATTGTCGTCAAACGAATCCTCGCCAAGATCTATTCCAAGAGGCACAAGTTCTCTGAAACAGCCTAGATGCAGTATGAGCAAGTCTGGTTTCATCAAACACTTCTTCAGCGGAAAACTGCGTATGTCACATGGCGCATAGACCGCAAACCTATTTCCTTCGCTGAGCCTATAGAGGAATGTGTCGCTCCTTGGCAGAGTGTAAGGAGTTATCTCCAGTTCCCCAAACTTGGTCGTCTCTCCTTCCCTGACGTTTCTTACCTCAATAATCTTGCGTCTCTCATAGAGCGGTATGAAACTGGGCAGAAGTTGGTTCTTGAGATTCTCTGTTGTCTTTTTCGATATGTATAACATGCTCTTTCTGACGGGCTTAAGTCCAAAGCTATAATTTATCTGCTCGAGAATCCTTATTCCCATGGTATGGTCGGGGTGCCAATGAGAGATGAACACATGCTCAACATGGCCAATCCCTTCACGGTTCAACTGCTCTCTTACGTCTTCGGGGGCATCAAACAAGATATTCTCCTCAGGAATATACAGAGATGGACCGGTTCGATAGTATGGAATCCCTTTGGCTCTTGCCTCTTTACAGATCCTACACATACACCCAGGTCTAGGAGGAGGTTGAGCCCCTCCTGACCCAAGAATCAGCAATTCCATACCATGTTGATGGTTGAACCATCGATATTAGGCTCGCGGTGCTGAGAAAAGTTAAATAGGATGCTAACCTTAACAAATAGTTAAGGTTGTGAGGTGCGTGTGGATTCCGTCTTGGCTCGGCGAAATCTACGCCAGGCTTTACGTGAAGTTTGAGGACGATCTCTTCACTTTCCAAGAGGCAAGGGAACACTTGGCCTTCAGTGAGAACAAGCTAGCCGTGGCCTTCAGCAAACTTCACTCAGAGAGAGTCCTTCTGATCTTTGACGCTTCGAAGCCAAGGCAGTACAGGCTTCTGGACCCACAGGATTTCGTCTTGCTGGCTTCAGGCGGGTTACAGAATGTGGAGAAGATTCCTCAGGAAAGATATGTGAAGCTATTGTGCGACGCTTTCCGTTTCTCTTCGAAGGCTTTCAGCCTATCTTCCTTCGCGGT
>CAYRBK010000077.1:0-4166 GCA_964422605.1 uncultured Candidatus Bathyarchaeia archaeon
TTACCGCGTTGCTTTCATGCTTGTTTCTCGCATGGACGAAAATCGTGTTGTACAATCTAGAGTCGAATGCTTCGCTGTCACTATACTGGTTCATGGTTACGAAATCCTCGTAAACATGTCGCCGCCCATACAGCCTGTCTATTGCGGGCGGTGCCTCCAAGCCTCCCAGCCTGGCGGAGAAATCGGCAATCTTGGGAAGGTACTTCGAGAAGACGTTCAACCTTCTCACCTGCCTCCTGACCCGTTCCTTACGTGACAGGTAGAGTGCAAGTTGGCGCGCCACTTCTCGGACTCCGTTCAGAATCTCTCTGCCGACTTCGGGTATGTCTGCCAGAATCTCTTTCCCGACAGTCTTGTACGGGATCTTCGTGCTGCACAGGTGTATGAGGACTGCGAAGGGCATGCCTGGGGCAACGTTGTATCTTCTCCAGTTGATTGACTTGACGATCTTCCAGCACACGTCGGCTGATTCATCATAGACTAACGGAATCTTGTTGGCAAACCTGTAGATCAGAACATCCTCCTTGACAGGCACCTTTCCACCGTAGGCTATCGCAAGCTCGACTATGAATGGATGACCAGAGTATGTTGAGGGTTTGCGTTGGTGAACCGCCACAAACTCGGGTTCCAGTTCCTTCAGCACCCCAGCCCTCATAAGGTCTTCGCCAAGAGGGGAAAGACAGCTTGCGTCAGGAGGCAGAAAGTCCGCGAAGTTTTTCATCTCTTGGGCAAGCTGCACAGTCTCTTCCGGTCTGAGCTTCTTCGGATTCGTCTTATCAGGTATCCCTGCGGCTCCAAGGAACCGTTTCGCCGTCTGCGGCCCTACTCTGTGGAAGTGAGCCTGCATGAAATCCAGCATGTTTCTGTGCGTTGTTAGGCGGATGATCCTTTGGACGGTTTCGACATCCACGCCATGTGGGTGGGGAAGCGTCTCTTTGGGCGGAGGCGGCATCGCGTTGACTGTTCTGTCGAATTTGTACAGTCGTCCTCTTGGATCGACGAATGTGATGTCTGCGTACGGGTTGGCTATGGCTGTTTGCTTCAGATACTCCAGGACTTTTGGGGCTGCTTGGTTGTAGCTTCCTTCGAGATGGAATTCTACGACGGTTCCCTGCCACCGTTCGTCTTTCTTCCTCTCGTTTGCGTGAATCTTCCTGTCCATGATCACAGGCCGGTTCCTTTCGATGTCTATCATAAGCCTGTATTCGACAATTCTGGAAGTCCCTGTGCTCGAGATCACTGTGACCGGCTTGTTAGTTGTGATCTGTCCGTAAAGGATAGCCATGGTTCCGCCGAGGCCAAAGGTTCCGCGAGACTGTCTCAGCCTATACTTCGAACTGAAGAGGAACTGACCTAGCGCTAACGGGACTTGATGCTCCGGGATTCCTGACCCATTGTCTGCAACCCTTAGAGTGTAGGTTTCAGCCTTCTCGTTTTCGCCATCAGAGGACAGTCGAATATAGACATCGGGCAATGTCTCTACTGCAGCGTCCAAAGAGTTTTCAACCATCTCCCGGACTGCTGTGAAGATAGCCCTTGCTGGGTTGGTGAAGCCCGCTATCTCTTTGTTCCGGTAAAAGAAGTCTGCTGGGCTTATCTCCTGGAAAGTCTCGGTTATGGCTTTAGTCCTCCTTTGGTCCTAAACGATCAAGCCCTTGCCATTTCAGAATAATTAACCCAGAAGGTTCTATATAAATGCTGAACGGGTTCTTTCACGTCTCTTCGGGAGAGAGGGGCCTGCCTTCCCAGAGTTCTAGCTTTCTCTTCTTTAGTTCTTGGCGCTTTCTTTCGAGAAACCTGTAGACTGTCACATGTTGGCTTCCCTTAATGAGGAGGTTTACGGCTTCGCGGGCGACCTCAGCCTGTTCTATGCCTCCTATTATGGAGACTGTGTGTCCGTGCACCGAGATGAAGGCCTCGGTTACCTCTTCTATGATCCTTCGCGTCTTCCCCTCCTTGCCGATCAGTCTCCCCTTGATTCTCTCTATGTCTGACGGCGATCTTCCAAAGATCTCCCTTAGGTCGATGATTACGAGCATGACGTCTTCGGCTTCAAGTAGCTTGTATGCACGTTCTGGAGAGAAACCTCTGCCGATGGCTAGCACGGCGTCCTTGGCTTTGAAGAGAAGAGACGGATCTTGCGCGTCTTTGTCCAGCGAGATTGTGACGTCGCCTGTTTCGCTGTTTATATCAAGTCTGACAGAGAGGTTCTTTTCGATGTGCTCTTTCACGGAGCCGTCGGGTCCGATAAGAACGCCTATTCTATCCCGCGATATCTTAACGAAGAGCTGTGCCACCCGTGACCCTCCTCAAAACCTCCTCTACGGGCAGTACGTCTACGCCTATACCCTTAAAGTATCGGTTAAGGTTTCGGAGGTCTCTGACCAAGAACTGCTCCGCGTTAGGATGTTTCACTGAGACTGCTTGGGACACGTCGAAGATGACAGGTCTCCCCTTCCAGATCATGACATTGTACTCGCTCAGGTCTGCGTGGACAAGGTTCGCAGCCTCGTAAAGCCTCTCGACATATAGCAGCAGATTCCGGTAGATTCTCTCAGGATTTCTGAGTTCCACCTCCCTGAGGAGAGGCGCGCTGACTCCGCCTTCGCCGATGAACTCCATGATAAGCACATTGTTCTGCACAGTGAAAGGTTTGGGGACTCTGACCTTCGCCATGTGGGCTTCGCGGAGGTTTGCGAATTCTTTCCTAGCCCATGTGTAAATCAGCGACCTTGGATCTTTCTTTACGCGTCTAAAACGCGGGTCGCCCGTGATATATGTAATCATGCCCTTTCTGAATTCGGCTGAGACTGTGAGGTATATCTTAATTGCTAGCTCGTCTCCCCTCGGGCTCCTTCCCCAGTAGAGCTTCGATTCTTTTCCAGCTTTGACTGCTCCATATATCTCGCCTATCTCCCCTTTATTCAGGAGGTCGTAGACAGTCATGAGCGTGGGCCGGTCGAAGACTTCCTCGAGAGCCTCGTATTCCTCGCTGCGCTTCTCTTTCATCAACTGTTCAACTTCGTAAGTCTTCTCTTGGCGCTCAAGTCTCTTTCTGACTCTGGCTCTGTAGGACACTGTAAAAGACCCCTCAAAGGTCCTACATCTTCAGCAGGCCTTTCCTTCTAAGTACTTCAGCTTGGCCCTTGGTGTAGCGCCAGATCAGGTCGCCCCTTGTCTCAGATTGGAAGTCCCATGGCGAGACGAGGACCACGTCGCCAAGTCTTATCCAGACCCTTCGCTTCATCTTGCCCCGAATCCGGCATACGCGTTCGTGTCCGTCTTGGCATTTCACGAAGACCCTGTCGAAGCCAAGCAGCTTCGTGGCTACGCCGAAAACATCCGTCGTGGCTGGAAGAACCAGCTCCTCAAGGTTTTCTTCGCTTAAGACCTTCTTCTTGCCCAAAGACTTACCTCGTGGCGCCGTCTTGTCTCATTGTCTGTTTACAACAAGCGTGCCGCCGCTTAAATAGCTAGTGTTGACATGGGCATTATCGAAGGCTCCGATTATAGTACCAGAAGGATTCTCCTTTCCTAGGCACAAGATAACCTGCCTTAGCTAGGCCATCATCCTGACTGAAGGATTTGGCGCGAGTCTTGCGTTGAAGACCTCTGATTTGTCCGACCGTTGAAATCCACTTTTGTCTGACAAAGGATTCCAACTGTCAGACAAATCAGGAGACCCGCGGCGCTTTCAAGGACTGCAGACCATGCATAGGCCTTTGATTTCGTCCAGACGCCAGACCTTTTTTGGCTCGACACCTTGGGTGGTTGGGGACCGCGGGCTCGCCGGTCGGCCGAAGCCTTCCGGCTTACACCCCGGCTCCATTAAACCCATCTTCTATGGGAACCCTCGTCCTTGACTGAGGCTTGTTGCCAAGTCTCGTGTCAAGGAATGGCCGCCTCTTCTCGGGAGCGGCTTCGAGCTTAGATGCTTTCAGCTCTTATCCGCGGCAGCTTGGCTGCCCGGCAGTGCCCTGTCGGACAACCGGTAAACTAGAGGCTACAGCGTCCCGTTCCTCTCGTACTGGGAACCCTTTCCCCTCAGGCGACCACCGCTCCCAGCAGATAAAGTCCGACCTGTCTCACGACGGTCTAAACCCAGCTCACGTTCCCCTTTAATAGGCGAGCAGCCTCACCCTTGGCTCCTAATGCAGAGCCAGGAT
>CAYRBK010000078.1:0-4108 GCA_964422605.1 uncultured Candidatus Bathyarchaeia archaeon
GACGACGTCTTCGGGGAAGACCCGACCGTTAACAGGCTTGAGGAGATGGCTGCCAAGAAGATGGACAAAGAGGCAGCGCTGCTTGTGCCAAGCGGCACCATGGCGAATCTAATCTCAGTGACGAGCAATACGAAACCTGGAGACAGCGCCATACTGGAAGCTGACTCTCACATCCACTGGTATGAGGTCGGCGGAATCTCAGCCATCGCAGGCGTTCTGCCCCTGCCCGTGAAAGGCAAGATGGGCGTCATGGATCCCAAGGATATTGAGGCTGCTATCAGACGCAACGACATACACTTTGCCGAGACGACATTGGTGTGCATAGAGAACACGCATAACAGGGCGGGAGGAACGGTTGTAACCCCAGCTCAGATCCAAGCGATAAGCAGAGTTGCCAAGGAATATGGCTTAAGGCTGTACATGGACGGAGCCAGAATATTCAACGCTTCAGTGGCTCTCAAAGTTGATGTGAAAGAGTTTACGAGGCACGTGGACAACTTGATGTTTTGCCTCTCGAAGGGGCTGAGCTGTCCAATTGGATCAATCGTAGTTGGCAACCGAGAGTTCATTGAGAGGGCGAGAAAGGTAAGGAAAACCCTCGGTGGCGGAATGCGCCAAGCCGGCATCATAGCGGCTCCCGGGATAATCGCCTTGGAGAAGATGATTGACCGTTTGGAGGATGATCACAGGAACGCTCGCTTCTTGGCGGAGAGGCTAGCTGAGATAGAGGGTATCGACGTCGACTTGAGAACCGTCCAGACAAACATAATCATATTCGAAATCAGCCGACTGAGCATCACTGCCGAAGCCTTCGTGAAGGAGCTGAGGGAACAAGGAGTTCTCGCATTGGACCTCGGCAAAACAAGGGTCAGAATGGTAACCCATAGGGGAATAGAAAGGGAAGATGTCGAGAAGGCGGCTGACAGAGTCGAAGACGTGACTCGGAAAATGAGACAGAAGAAGCTCTAGCTGAGAAGCTTCGGTTAACCCTTCGCTCGCATAATCTTTGTGCGGCCCAAGATGCGCCAGTATTCGATCTCCACGCCTTGGTTTAGTCGAGATCTGAGGTCCTCATCCTCGGGGAAAGATGTCTCAAAAACCTCGTAAGTCTCGAGGTCCATTATCTGGACGCTGGTCGGAAGAGATGCCAGTACTTGTCCGGTCCTTTTCTCAATCATCGGCACATCGACTTTGGCATCCACGGGTTTTACGAAGCTTCTCTTCACGCCGTCGAAAACCCCGATTGTGACTACTCGCGCCTTTGCGGAGCCATGCTTCCCAGGCTTCGACTTCGTCAGGTCAACTATGCGGCAAGGCTCATCGTCTACGATAACATAGCTCCCGGTCTTCAAGCTTCCAACATCAACAGGTTTGCTCATGCTCATCCGTCCTTCAAGTTCATAGTCGCAATAATCTTTTACATACGAATGCTTCAATAGCTTAAATAAGTTTCCGCTTAAATAACTATTCAGAGTGAGAGAAGTTGGCCAAAACTGTAGGCATAATTGCCCGATTGGATCGAGAAGAAGCATTAGGTCTCACTGCTCGACTGGCTGACCGCTTCGAACATGAAGGTTTCAGCATCTTTCTGGAGCCGAACCTAGCTGACAAAATGGATCGAAAAGACTGCTCAACATCGCTTGAGGAAATGAGAACAGATCTGATAGTAACGGTCGGCGGAGACGGCACAATTCTGCGAACATGTCTTCGAATACCCAAACCTGAATCCCCCATCTTGGCCATAGATATGGGCGTACGTGGTTTCTTAGCGGAAGTGCCGCCTGAAAAGGCTCTCGAAGCCGTCGAAAACTATCTGAACGGGTCTTATTCCATTGAACGTTACAATAAGCTCGCCGCCTTCATAGGCAAGGCTAGGCTTCCCGACGCGTTGAATGAGGTCTTTGTCACATCAAGGCACCTAGCTAAGCTCTTGCACGTCAGAATATGGAGAGGCACTTCTGCCGTTGCAGATTGCAGAGCGGACGGCGTGATTATTGCTTCTCAGGTCGGGTCTACCGCATATTCCTTCTCGGCCAACGGACCAATTCTCGATCCGGAGTTGAATGCATTCGTGTTAACCCCTGTCTGCCCAATCACGTTTCTGCGGCCGATTGTTTTCTCCTCAAGCTCCCAAGTCACCGTGGAGCTGCTTGAACCTAAAGCCGCAACGGTCGTGATTGACGGTGATTTCCAGAAAGAGATAGGCAAAGGTGAATCCTCGGTAATGGTGAGAAAATCCGACAATATGTCCTCTTTTATCCGGTTTGGAGAGGACTTCTACCAACGTTTGAAGGCTAGGCTTCTCTTCTCGAGAGAAGAAGGCTCCTAAGATGAGTAAGCGGAGAGCCATCATCCTCGACACTTCTGCTTTCATCGCAGGTTTCGACCCCTTCATAGTGGAGGACGATCTTTACTCGGTTCCCGCGGTAGGTGGAGAGTTAGCTGAAAGGTCTCTGCCGAAAATCAGGTTCGATGCAGCCGCGCAAAGCGGGAAGCTGAAAATGCGAGAACCGAGCTTCGACCACGTGAACATAGTCAAAGAATCCTCAAAAGAGATTGGCGATGTGCTTTTCCTCTCGGAAGCAGATATGAAGATTCTGGCTTTGGGTTTGCAGCTCAAAGAGGGGGGTTGTGCTCCAACGATCGTGACGGACGACTACTCTATCCAGAATGTGGCGAGAAAGATCGGGGTGAACTATGTTCCACTCATGACCTTCGGCATACGCTATTATGTGCATTGGCTGCTCTACTGCCCCGCATGCCGCAGAAATTACCCCTCCGACTATAGGCTCGGAAGATGCGAGGTCTGCGGAACCGACCTGAAAAGGAAACCCCTAGCCAAAACAATAATAGAAAAGGAAAGTGGGAACCAGCCACAGAAGGGAGAATAACCGCGAAACTCCCAAGCGAACGCGACTCGTACCCTCAACATCTCTGCAAACGCACCAAAAGGGCGCGAAAAGAGGGTTCCGAGAAACCCAAGCTGCCGGGGAGATGAGAAGGGGGTATGATTTGACAGGTTGGGTTTCCCGGAGAAATAATGTGTGCAAGTGGAATTTTATAAGGTTTTCGATACTTCGTGTTACAGCAGGCTGGTTTCAGTTTTCCGTCTAGGATCATGCGATAGATTTAACAGTAGTACGGGCTAAATTAGAGTGGGAGCTGTGGATCCGCCAAGCCGCTGAAGGATGCTGGTCCATGAGGATATTGCGCAAAGACATCAAGCATGACACGGTTATGGTGATGCCGGAGGTTCTAGACGACTTCTGGGTATTGTACAATGTCATCCAGAAGGGAGACACGGTATACGCGAAGACGACGAGAGAGGTCAAGTTTGATGAACGTTACGACAGGCCAGAGAAAGGGAAGAGAATATCCGTGCAGCTCGGCATATCAGCCGAGAAGGTGATGTGGGACCGATATCTAAACCAGCTGAGGGTTCACGGCATAGTCTCCGAATGCCCCAAGGACATCGGAGCATTGGGTTCGCATCACACATTGAGCATAAGCCTAAACAAACCGTTGACCATCGTGAAGGAAAAGTGGCTGAAGTATCAGCTTGACCAGTTGGACAGGGCTACTGAAAGAGGTGTTCGTCCTATCGCTGTGATATCGATCGATGATGAGGGATACTGCATCGCGGTTCTGAGGGGCTTCGGCTTTGACATAAAGGCTGAAGAGACGATCAGTCTTCCAGGCAAGCTCAAAGCGGATGAGAGGACAAAAACGCTTCATGAACTCTTCAAATCCGCCTCAAAGACCCTCGAGCAGGTATCAGCAGACATTCAAGCGCCCGTTGTTCTGCTCGGGCTGGGTTTCATCAAGAACGATTTCCTTAAGTACTTGGAGGATAGGATGCCGGAACTCCGCGAGAAGATAATCGACATAAAGAGTGTCAATAGTACCGGCCAAGCCGGCATCTACGAAGCCCTGCGCTCAGGCATACTTGCCAAGGCTCTGAAGCACGTACGGGTCGCCGAAGAGGCCGAAGATGTGGAAGAGGTTCTCAAACGCCTAGGCAAGGAAAGAGCGACCGTGACCTACGGATTGGCTGAAGTTGAAAGGGCCAATAGCCTAGGCGCTGTTGAAAAGCTGCTGTTGACAGATA
>CAYRBK010000079.1:0-4011 GCA_964422605.1 uncultured Candidatus Bathyarchaeia archaeon
CCTCCCCTTATTCCTCCGGCTCATTACACCAGAGAAAAGCCATCCTCAGCGGACGACACTCGGGGTAGCCCCGTCACGCTTTCGCGCATTGCGGAGTTTTCGTAGCTGCTGCGCCCCGTAGGGCCTGGGCCCTTGTCTCAGTGCCCATCTCCAGGCTCCCGCTGTCACGGCCCGTACCGGTTATAGGCTTGGTGAGCCGTTACCTCGCCAACTACCTGATCGGCCGTAGCCCCATCCTTAGGCGATGGAGGAAGCATGGTTCCACCATCTTTTGGGCGAAAAACCATTCCAGGCCTTCTCACCTATCGGGTGTTACCCCCAGTTTCCCGGGGTTGTCCCCGTCCCAAGGGTAGGTTGGCTACGTGTTACTGAGCCGTCCGCTGTGTCTCCTCCATGGCTGGAAGACACAAACTAGCATGCCTTAGTCCCACCCCGATAGCAGTGGGGTCCGGCAGGATCAACCGGAGTTTTATGGTCGCAAAATCTCAACCGGAACCGATGAAACATGCCAAGCCCACCTTAGACCTAAGACTATGCTTAGATCCGCATCTTCTGTTCCCGCAACTGGAGGTCAACTCTTCATCCAGAGGCTGTATGCCTCACACGTCTAGGTTGACGCCGCCAATGCGCGTTGCGGTTTCGAGCACGTTGCTCGAATCCAGAATTAACTATTTCCCGTCTTCTTAATAAACTTAACTTATGGGGGTTCTGCTGGTCGGGGCCTCACTTTTCCGAGTCTCACGGGACCATCAGAGGGCTTTCGCTTCCTTTCGAATCCGACTTAAGGAAAGATGTTAAGAATCCTAAGTTCGAACTCTCCTTTCGCAAGTCCTTATAGGCTCTTCGAGCTGGGAAGTATGAAGGCTGAGTGAAGGCGAGGACCATCATGGCTCTCGATGACTACTGGTTTGACCGTCCAGATGTTGAGAAGTTTATGGAGGTTCTTGAGAAGATGGGCTTTAACTGCGAAATCGTTGATCTGGAAACGAAGCCAGCCATGCGAATATGGAAGGCCAACGCTGAAGAGCATCGCGCCGAGAGAGAACTCATGAAGAGGTCTGCCTGAGTGTACTCTGATTTCTAAGTGTCTCCTTGAATGTGTCGAGCGTCTCTTGGTCGTAGAGGCAGAAGACGACTCGGTCTAGGTTCGAGCCTTTCTTTATGTAGGATATCACCGCTGGAATCATGAGTTCCGCGCACCTCTTCTTGGGCAGACCGAAGTAGCCCGTTGAGATGGCTGGGAAGGCTATGCTTCTTAGGCCTTGTTGGTCCGCGAGTTTGAGGCTATTCACAGTCACGTTTCCCAGCTTCCCACCCTCGTCACCTTCCCCATAAACAGGTCCAACAGCGTGGATTACATACCTCGCCTTGAGTTTGCCTCCTGTTGTGATTGCTGCTTCGCCTGTAGGTATCTGGCCTCTTTCAGCAATGATCTTGTCGCACTCTTCTTGGATCTGCGATCCGCCCTTCCTTCGGATGGCTCCTGCGACTCCCCCTCCGAGCTTCAATTGGCTGTTGGCGGCGTTCACTATGGAGTCCACTCGGAGCTCGGTGATGTCTCCTTTCGTGAGCTCAAAATCTGTTTTGCCAATCCTGACCTGCAAACTGACGCACCTAGCAGGCGCTGTTTGGTGGCTGATATATGTCTCGCAGAGTCTTCGCTTAAAGGTTTTTATTCAAGGCTTCACGATTTGTCTCTAAGGGAATGAGAGCTGCTTGGGTTAGACTCCGATCTCGTTCAATGCTTCGCTGGGGAGCCTATGACATCTGCCCCAAAAGAAGACGATTCAACCCCGCCTCCTAGGATCGGTCTGCTAGTTCTCGTCGTCAGCATATTGGCTCTTGTCTCTCTTTTCTCTCAGAACGCATATGTTTTGCCCCGGGACAAAACGGGGGGAATCAGGGCTTTCACAATAGCCCTCACCGTAACTTACGAGAACAGAAACAGTGAAGGCGCAGTCTGGAACCTCGCGGAAGACGACAGGACTATCGGCCTGTTCATGAATAACAGTTGGCAGACGGTCTACCTGATAAGAACCTCTCTATCGGTCGGCGGGTTCGAGACAGATACGGATGGTAACCCGATTGGGTTCCTGTCTTTCCCCAGATCAGCGATACACTCCGGAGAAAACCTCACTTTCGAAGCCCGCTACAAGATTGTGCTCAAGCCTCGTTCGGTTCCGCGGATTTCTGAAGAAGGTTCAGCCAAGCTGACTGACATACCTGAGAATCTGAGGGAGTTGTACAGTGGATCAGGGGGGCCGTGGCTGCTAGACGAGCCTGAGCTGGTGGATCTGGCGCATGAGATCGTTGGAAACGAGACGAAAGCTCTCACCATAGTCGCCAAGTTCATCGCATGGATTAGGGACAACATCAGGTACGAGACCGCTGATCTTCCCAGATATCCGAATGAGACTTTACTCGGAAAGACGGGCGACTGCGACGATCAAGCCAACCTCTTGGTCACGATGTGCCGCATAATTGGGATTCCAGCCTATCTGCAGGTCGGCTGCATTTACCTTCCTAGTCGACTTCCAGAGGTCTACCGTTACTGGGATGGCAGTCTTCTCGTGAATCTAACAAGGATTGGGTGGCATGGTTGGGCTATGGTTTACGTGCCTCCATGGGGTTGGCTTCCTGTCGACCTCACCTACGTGAGTTCAATCAACCTTCGTGCCGACCCTTTGAACGCCATCAGAATATCAGCCGTCGTTGCCTATCCCACAGTCCAGTACGCCAACATCACTAGAACTGATTATGTGGCTGCCTCGCGGATGAAGAGAGACTTCCTTTTGTCCAACGGCTTCCGAATCGTTGAACATGACCTCATGGATGAAGAGACTGCAAGGCTAGGGACCGCGACAGCGAATGCAGGTTTTTCCGTTAGCTTGGTCGCTCTTCTGGCAGCCAGTCTTGCCGCTTCTTTCACGGGAAGCCCGAAGAGACCGTGAAACCGCAAGATCCCCATGTTGTTCTTCCGGGCATGGCGAATGCTTATAAATGGAGACTTCTTTCAATAACCTCGCGTACGTCACAGTTGGCTAAGGAGCGAATGCCTCAACATGGCGAAGTTCAAGATAATAGTCTCCGACCCTGAGACGGGAAGGTCAAGCGTCGTCGAGGTAGAAGGAAGCCGAGCTGCCCCCCTCATAGGCAGAAGGATCGGTGAAACCATGGACGGGACAGTGGTCGGACTTTCGGGACACACGGTGCAGATCACAGGCGGATGTGACATAGCCGGGTTCCCCATGAGGCCTAATGTTCACGGCGGAGTCAAGTCTAGAGCTCTTCTGAGCGGAGGCGTTGGGTACCACCCCCAAGAGAAAGGCGGCAGGAAACGCAAGACTGTCCGGGGAAACACGGTTACTGAGGACATTGCCCAGATCAACATGAAGATCGTTGAGAAGTCTGGAAAGAAGCGGGAGCAGACCGGGGAAATCCGCAAGGCACGGAGGAAACCGAGGAGACCCAAGGGCTCAGTAGCTGCTGAACCTGGCTAGATCCAACGCTCAATTCTCGCCTTGTCGCAATGTCACTCTTGCAGCCCTACTGATCAAGACGCGGTACCCACTTGTCACATCTGCTGATGCCTAGCCCAAGGAATGTAAACTGGCGAAAGATAGGCTGAGCAATGGCGTGATTACTCGCTTAGTTTTGTCTAGAGTTGGTGGACTGGTTTTCTATGCGAATTTTACAGTTGCCAATCATGATACTAGTAATATGTAGCTATGCTTCTGACGCCTTTTATACTCTGTTCTGAACCGTTATGGACAAGGGCGAGAGCTGTATTGCCATGAAATCGAGGGAAGAAGGAAAAGCGCTCTTGCAGAAGGGTGAACGGGAAGGCTTGGAAGATCAAGCTGGAATAGAAGATATAGAGAAGGTTTTGTCTTCCCTCGCGAACGAGGACGCTCTGAGAATCTTTGTTGAAGCGGAGAAAGGCATAGAAAGCTCAACACAGGCGATAACGAAGCTCAACTTGACACAAAAGAGATACTACGTATCACTCAA
>CAYRBK010000080.1:0-4001 GCA_964422605.1 uncultured Candidatus Bathyarchaeia archaeon
AGGAGGAGATCGACTCCGACCTCGCCACGATACTTGACGTGCCGACTGGATGGAAAGTCTCGAAACAACATGCCCAGTACACAGTTAACGAGACTATCAGAAGGGCAGAAATGCTGGAAAACCTGAAGACGCGGAGCGACATCGGCTGGGTTGGACCTGTTCAGGGCGGACGATTCCTAGACCTCGTAGCCATATCAGCCCAGAAGATGAGGGAACTGCCCTTCGAAGTTCACGCTTTGGGCAGCCCAACGCCTGTCATGGAACAGTACCTCTTCGACCTACTTGTCGACATGATCCTAACTGCAAAGATGAACCTCCCTCACAGTCGGCCCCTCCACCTTTTCGGGGCTGGCCATCCGTTCATGTTCGCCTTAGCTGTAGCTCTGGGATGCGACCTCTTCGACTCGGCAGCCTACTCCTTGTTCGCAGCTGAAGATCGGTATCTGACAGAGCATGGAACCGACCGCCTAGAAAGGCTTGAATACCTCCCCTGCTCCTGCACTGTCTGCGCAAAAAGAGACCCGAAAGACCTAGCAGCCATGCCCAAAGATGAACGCGAAAGGGAACTAACAAGGCACAACCTCTACGTCTGCTTTTCCGAGATGAGGCGGGTCAAGCAAGCCATAGTCGAGGGCCGGCTTTGGGAGCATTTGGAGATGAGGGCTCACAGCCACCCAGCCTTGCTCCAAGCCCTCAAACAACTCGGGAAATACAGCGAATACATCGAAAGGCACAGCCCAGTTATAAAGAGAAGCGGACTCTTCTTCTTCAGCCGTCTTGGGCTTCCCAGACCTGAGGTGACCCGGCATAGAAAGAGGCTTCTTGAAAGGTACCGTCCGCCAGAGGGATTTAAGGTTCTCCTTTTGCTGCCTGACCCTGGGCCTAGGCGTACTCGAAGGGCTAGGAGGCACCGAAGAGCCGTAGCGGCGGTCTGTGAGAAGATGGATATTAGAGAGAGTAGCGTGCATGTCTGCATTTACGCTCCTCCCTTCGGCGTCATACCATCTGAACTTGAAGGCGTCTACCCGCTTTCCCAATACGTGTATGCCTATCCGCCCGACGGCGAGACGGTTGAGTATGTGGCTAGACAAGTTGCTGAATACATTGAGGCCGTGAAGTACGAGAAAACTGCGATATTCAAAGAAGATGTTGCATGGCAAGAGAAGGTAACCGAGATTTGCAGTAGAATCTGCCAGGAAAAGGGGCTAACACTGGAAGTACTGACCTTAGGCAGATAATCACTTTGTCCGAACCAAAGGGAGGCGTTCTCCTCGCGGGTGTCGTCTACCAGCAGTATACAGTTATATATGTGGTTCTCGCAGTTTCTACGGGGGTCTTGACCTTATGATCAGCATGACTGAGGTGGTACTTGATACGCAGCCTGTGACCTGGTGGTACTCAATCTTGCCTCTGATCATAGCGGGCGTCGTGATCCTCGGCGTGATGTTTCTGATAGTCCTCGGCCTCTTGATAGCCAGACGGGTGACAATAACCGTAAAGACAGGCGGGGCTGTCACCTTAACGTTAGCCTCAGTCCTTCTGCTGAGCGGACTATGGTGTATGGGTCTCTCGCCCACGGCGACCTACCCCGAGACTAAGGACAGTTACTACCAGTCTGTCTCGATCGACGGCTTAGGAAACTGGAGCTACTCGCTCAGCGTCGAAGAGGGAGATACGTTGATGGTCTCTGCATCACCCGAAATCAGGGATCTCAACGCATCCGCAAAGGCTTGCAGGGTGTACGTTTACGATTCAGATGGCGTCGCAGTCTGGTCAGAAACCACGGCAACATACGCCTATGCAAACATCAAAACCATGAAGACCGGCGTCTACAAGGTTGAAACTGCAAACCCAGATAGAGAAGCAATCTCATACTTTGTCCAGATCACCCTAAGCAGAGAGGTGACATACCGCCCCCTTGAACCGCTTGGGCAGTGGCTTTCGCTCATCTCGCTTCCAATATTCGGGCTGGGCATATGGTCTTCCGGCATGCTTGAAATCGTACAGAAAAGAACTGCAAAACAAGCTGGGAAACAGCCTTAATATTCAGCCCTCAGCTCTGCATCGGTTACTAGCCGTTATGATGTCTTTGTTAGTCCCTCGCCCCTTTGGAGCTGAAGTACACTTGTCGTCTGCCTTCTGGTTGGGTTCTGCCTCCCACCTGCTCTTTCATTGCCTCAAGGGGGGTAGTCCCTTACGCATTTCACGCTTGTGAAAGTCTTTTAAGCGATTCCCAGTTTATATCCTACGGAGAGTTCTCCTTTGAAAGGCAGACTTCGGACTTGGGTAGTCGCATCCGCCCTATTCTTGCTGGCCGGCATCTTTCTTGGACCTGCTCAGACAAAGGCACAAGCGGCAGTTGCTGAACATGTCTACTACGCCTATGTTCCGCCCTCTACGGACTTCATTGCGCAAGTGGATGAGCTGATTAGAGGAACCATGGTTAACTACACTGTGCCTTCCGGCGTTGCGATACTAGATGTTGTTGGGGTGGAAGACGACACATTGATCGAGATATGGGACATCTACGCAGAACAGAAGATTGACTCGGCAGTGATAGATAGGCTGGAAAAGAAAGTCTTCTATATCCATGTCGGAACATTCTTCAAGATCAAAGCGTCGAGAAGAATAGCTGCCATGTTGACAGGCGGCCAAAGCGTGATTCAGGGCGGCTCGCACGGACTGGGAGGAACAAGCATGTTCTATCCTGCAGTGGATGGAGGCTTCAGAGGCAGAGAGTTCATCTTCGCCGGAGGTCCAGGGACACACCTTACCGGATATTCGAATGAACTGATTGGATACAATTTCTACCTTGTGGCTCTTGAGGAGACGGATTGGACACTTTCAGATGCGGTGAACGTCTGGTCGACAAGCGAGCATCTGGCTCAGCGCGCCACAAGACCAGTTATGCTACAATCGAGGGTAGCGCATCTTTCCCAGCATATCGGCGCGGGCAACGATGTGGTCTTCCATCTAACGACAAGCAGCGACGTAGAAGTCTTATGTTCCGCCTTAGGGGATTTCGTCTCAGTTCCAGCTTTTGCAGGAGGATACGTTGGCAGAATGTTCTATGCGCCGATAGCCGTAACGGTGGAACAGGCGGGCCGAACTGCAGCTTTCATAGTAGTTCCCCTTGAAGAGGGGAAGGTCACCATCTACGACAAGGATCTTAACGTGATCGCTACGCACTCCTTTACGGCAAGCGATGTTGAAGACGTGAACTACTGGTATCACGAGTTGGGGGTGGGAAGGTTCGACCTTATAGCGGAAAGCACGGGCGACGTCGCCTTTATGGTTGGCCAGACAGAGGGAACGGCGGAGATCGGCTACCTAGGTGATGACATAACCTTCATCGGGTCTAGGCCAGGCCAAGAGATACGCTTCTACGCGCCCACAATGGCCGTGGTCTTTGCCCCCGAAGCCTTAACCGTCACCATAGATGGCGGCACACCCATACCGATGGCGAAGGACGGCTTTAGACTTCTGGAGTCCGGCATCCACTCGGTCTCGGCGGACAGGCACGTCATAGTCGAAGTCCTAGCAGCTGGTCCGGGATGGAACAATTGGGGAAGCTACCTGATAGAGCCACTAGACGTGGACGCTAGCTTTGAGACCCCAGAAGGCTTCCTTAGCAGGCCGGTCGACTATACGATATACGTCGCAGTTGGTGCCGTCGCTGCAATAGCGGTTCTGGCAGTCTTCATGGTGAGGCGAAGGCGCCTAAGCCGATCCTAGCCTTCTACTATGAGGCACAAAGCTTGCCTAATGCACACTACGTCTTACAGCATGGGGTGGCTGTCTTCCGCGTCGAAGTTCCTATCTCTGCTTCCAGTCTATTATAACGCCTAGGTATTCTTCCTTTCTGTTCAGCAACCCCTCATAGGCTTCTTTTACGTTTTCCGGTTTGAGAATGTGGGTGATCAGCTCGTTGACTCTGAGCCTTCGCTCAGATATCAGACGAAAAGCTATCCCAGTATTCCTTTCAATAGAGTGTTTTGAGC
>CAYRBK010000081.1:0-3882 GCA_964422605.1 uncultured Candidatus Bathyarchaeia archaeon
AGCAGCTTCAGCACGACGCCAAGAACCTTCACCAGCAACCTCAAGCTCCCAATGCCTCCACGAACCTTAGCAACCCACAGAGCGCACTTGAACAGGCCACGGTCAACGAGCGAGAGTCTACGCCAGTTCCCATTGCGCAGCCCCCTCCGCCTAACAGTCAACAAGCCTGAGTAATCCAAGTCCAGACAGATATCCAGCCATCCTCGATTGATGTTCGCCGAACGTGTAGACGCGCTGTGGGACATGGAAAACTCCTGCCTAGTTTTCTATTAAGAAACTTTCATTCCATTGCTCCCTAATTTAAACGATTCGATTCGAAAAGAGGAGATGTCGAACCCTTCAGAGCCAACCTCCTTCACTCTGGGTCCATGTAGGATCTCGATACACCCACACGGCTCTCGTTTTCAGTAGCCTCAGCCTATAGACCAACTCCGCACCTTTGCGGCTTTGAGATATAGGTATCACTACAGCCAGTATCAACAGCACGACCATGACAATGAATGCAGTCTGAACAAATATGCTCATGACTTGATCCGCCACAAGGTTCATCGTCAAAGTAGACGTGAACCCAGATGTCAATGTAGACGTGTAAGTAGCCCTGATCTGAGGAATCCCCGGCACCGGAACACCCAAAGACAGTTCAGCACTGCCTTGGTCGTGGCCCACCCTTACCGTAACAGGGTGAATCCCTGACGATCGCGCAGCCAGCATCCAACCCAACTGCCAAGACGTTCGCCCCTCCAACGTTGGCCGCTCAAACTTAGTCTTCTCTGAGATGACCATTATTTCCGAACTAGGAATCAATATTACCGCTAGGTTGGAGGCATCTAAATCGCCTGCATTCGTAACGGAGACGACAAGTTCAGTCCTATCGGGCAGTTCTCTACATCTGTCTTCGCTAAGAACAATCCTGACAGGGTTAACTCGTTTCAGGCTGATGTTTCTGAAATATGCGACAGGAAGTGGTAAGGCGACAGAAGTGATGTACCCCAACTCCACAGCAACTTTCAACGCTGAAAGCTGAAAGTTCCCTGTATCACCGACGTCTCTTCGAAAAAGCTCCAAGAGATTCAACTTAACGTCCTTCCAACCGGAATCCCCCAGCTCTCTGTAGGCTTCCCCCACGACGGTGAACTGAGCATTCTTCCCCTGCCTATCGACCACGTGGAACGTAACAAGAGACCTGGCGAAAGATGCCCTTGACTGAAACTCTGTGCGCACCCCGTACGAAAGCTCAAGGTGGAAGGAGAGGTCAGGGGCATTAACAGTCTGCGACAACGATCCCTCACGTATGATCCTGACACTTTCGAAGTAGAGAAAGGCAGTCCCTTCCACAGTCCATCCATCTAGCCCCTTCTTGAAACTACCATTCAGCAACAATTCAACCGGCGCCCCAGAAGAACACGGAACTGATGAAAATAGCACCAATACCAGAACCAATACGCAAAACATGTTCCGAGTCATTGGCAGCCGTATTCTTTCGCGCATCAACCTTGGACAAGATTGAGTCACCAAAGCCACAACACCAATGAGGGGATGCCTCGCTCGTCCTCTAATCCACGTAGCTGATCCCCTCAAAGATCCCGCAATGGACGCGCAGCTCCCAACTTGCCTTCAACATCACAACAGCGAAGACTCCGCGCGTTCGAACTCAAGCCATCCCTTCCGTCACTTGGCAAATGACAAGTGAGTTCTATGAACGGACCGTCAACGTTTTGGTTTCTATGGCTCAGCCAACTCAAGAACATGCTGTTGGGCCGACCTTATGTGAATCCTACGCTCAACTTTCTGATCTCCGAACTGTCCTCTGATCACGATGACTCCCTCTCTGACGCCTATGTCCTTCGGAATGAATCTAAGCTGCCACACCTTAGTGAGCTCTCCCGGGATCTCCCACCACTGCTTCTCATCTAGGCTGTAGAAGAATTTCGGCGGTGGCTTCTCCTCCTCTCGCACCCTCAACGAGATCTCGGGCGTCTCCCTGACACCGATTGGCAATCCTTCATCCTCCCTAGGGGGCGGAGCAGACACGACTGTGACCTTCTCAATCGTCTCAACGCCCGGAGCCAGGACTTCGCCCAATGCCCGCTCCCAAGCCTCCCTTATCTCTCCCTCACGTCTACCATCTCCATCGCTAGCTATCGTAACAAAGATCATTCTCTTGTCAGGCACGTCGTTCACCAGGCCGCGTGATTCCAACGGTAGCCTTAGCTAGGCTCCAACACAGACAGGTAATGTGCCCCAGAGGCTATTAGGATTGCGGAGAAAAAGGCTACGAGTAGAAACTCAACCAAAGTAGCAAACGCATCGTTCACCTCTCAGCCAGACTGGAGAACCATACGAAACCTACTTTAGCCCGATCCATCCATCCATCACCCTGCATAAGCCATGTCCGAGCCAGCAGTTACAAGCAGACTGCTCGAGTACGGGCTGACCGAGGCAGAAAGCAAGATCTACATCTACCTAGCTAGGAGAGGGCCTTCCCCTGCAGGAGAGATAGCGAAAGCCCTCACTATTCGAAGAGGACAAACCTACAACATCCTGAAGGCCTTGCAAGAAAGAGGTATCGTCGAAGGAGTAGCTGGCAGGCCCATAAGATTCTCAGCGATCCCACTGCCCAAGGCAATAGACGTTCTTCTGGAAGCACATAGGCAAAGAGAACGTCTAATGAAAAAGATCAAGCCCGAGCTGCTCTCAGTATGGCAATCAACAATACTCACAAGAGCAGAGGAAGTCGAGGAAGAGAAGTTCCAGTTCTTGAGGGGCATCGAAGGTATCTATCGAAAGGCCGCAGAAATAATCAGCGAAGGCAAGAAGAACATGATAATGATTGCCTCTGAACGAGCGCTCTATCAGGTTGATCGGCTTGGCGTTCTTGAAGAAATGTGCGAAGTCTCACGCAGAGACATAGAAGTGAGAGTCCTTGCAGAAGTGACTCCGGGAGTTCAGCGGATAGTAGCGAACATGGGAAAGATACCTGTCAAGAGTTACGGTGACTATCCAACACCACACTTCCTGATTGTCGACGAGAGACAGATAATCTTCCTGACAAGGCCTCTAGAGTCCGTTGACCCAAGAGAGGCCACCGCCATCTGGACGAACAGTCCAATGTTGATAAGAACGATGCAGCGTCTTTTCGAAGACATGTGGTCATCAGCAAAGCTGGCGTCGGAAGTGCTCGCCGCGGCAGAGTCCGGGGAAAGAGGAAGAGCGCCAGCCAAAGCTAAGCCAGAAGCAATCAAATCTCTTCAGGAAGAATTCGCGAAGTATCTTGCAGCCTCAGGCTTTGACGTGAGGAAAGACCACATGATAGTTGGCAGCTCAGGAGTAGAACACGTCTTCAGTCTCGCACTCTTTAGAAACGGAGGGAAACCGATAGTCATAGATATCGAGTCATCTGACAGACCTATCGGCTCTGTTCAAGTGATAAGGTTCTTCGCAAAGAAACTCGACGTTAGAGATCGCGTAGTCGATACTACACTTGTGGCCGAGCCCAGCCTTGACAGAGACGCGCGCAGACTAGCCACTTTCTACCAGATCAAGTCCACTGAGCTTGGTTCAAGGACTGGCTGACACAAGAATGCCGCTCACTCGGATTCACCTACTTTCATCTGGTGGCCGAAGCAGCGCAACAACATAGACAAGATGGCAAGAATCGATTCATAGTCTTCAGATAGGCTCATTGTTAGTTATCTTCGTGTCTTGCGTTTCTCCTGTTTTTCGTAAACAGTCATCCGTGCCCATGTCCGGGGCTCCTAATCTCGTGAGCGACCTTTTTGCGCATCGCTTCGGCACAGATCTTCATATTGACAGCAAGAATCCTGGAGATCCACGGTGGCGCATCTGTCGTAGGAGAGATCCTCGAAGGAATCTCTGCCCCAA
>CAYRBK010000082.1:0-3206 GCA_964422605.1 uncultured Candidatus Bathyarchaeia archaeon
CGTCTCCCCGCCCACAGTCATCTTCTCAAGCAGAGGCCTCAGAACGCCGGTTCCGAAGGGCTCACAGTCCACAGGGTTCCACTTGACATGAATAATCCTCTCAGGCATCAAAGTCTTCCCGCCGTAGCTGGCAGACTGCACATAGCCCTGAACATTCCCGTGGACGTCGCGTTTAATCTTGCTTATGCTTGTCAATGGCAGAATCTTCAGGTCCACTAAGCGGGCTGGTTCAATCTTCTCCCAGAAACTGTTCCCGGCTGCGATGATCTCCCGGGCAGCTATCTGGAGCATGCCGTCAAGGTTAACCTTCTCGCAGAAACCGTCCACAGCCTCTTTAGCCTCAGCCGCGCCTTCATAGCCCTCGTTGACGGTTGTGTAGAAGCCTGCACCCACCACCTGGTCTGCAAGGAAGTCCACAAAAGCCTTGCACGCCGGATCCCTCAGATAGGCATCCAAGCATTCCTGAAAGCCCACAGCAGGCTGCTCTCCATAGGTGGAAAGATGCGCCGGCAGCAGGTTGCCAGATGGACCGCCTATCCTTTCCTGTAGCCACTTGGTTATCCTCCTCTTACTCAATCTCCTTTCACCTCTCCTCTGTCTTGCTTTTCCTCGAGGAGCTTCCGGTACTCCCTCATCCCCAGCCTGAGCAGATGTTCGACGAACGTTGACCTCTTCTCGCGTCCTCTGATGTTCTCGATCTTGCGGTAGAGCTCAGTATCAACCGTCACGGCTAGGTAGCATTTCATGGCTTCCGGGCTCCTTCCGGCTAGCTTTTGGTATACTCGGTATACTATTTCCACTTATAAAACTTATCATACTACTTACACCTAGTCCGCAAAGTATAAGAAGCCAAACAACGATTAGAACTGTGACAACTTACAGAAGGACGGAAGGAATGAAAACCGTCAAGATTCAAGAGGAGATTCATGGGAAGCTGACGACCCTTGTCGGGGAGCTCACGGCGGAAAGCGGGAAACTCCAAACCTATGCTGACGCGTTGGTGAGGCTCATCGAAACTTCAATCATCCTGCCAGAAGACCTCGTTGGAAGGATCACCCAAGCCATAGAAAGCCAGAGGGCAGTAGGGTATACGACCACCGCTGACTTCGTCAGGGATGCGGTTCGCCGGAGGCTTGAGGAGATTCAGGCTGAAGAGTTCTACGTGAATGTCCCTATTCCGCGGGAGGAGTACGAGCTTCTGAACAGAGCCATGGAGGAAACCGGAGCGCCCTTCAATAACGCAGACGAGTACATGAGGCAGCACATCCGCGAGAAGATTGAACAGTACGAGCAGTACAGACACAAACGGAGGGGGAAGTAAGCCCGCTGGAGTCTATTCTTCCATGCTCAACTCGGGCTTGGGAAGCGGCTTAGCCAAGACCGACTTCGGGAACGAATAGAGGAATGTCAAGGCAAGAACTTCGTAGATGACGAATCCGATGGCTTGCCGCATCATTCCAGAAGCGTCCCAGAGCCAGCTTGCTGCGCCGTTGAAGTGTGCGCCTGCGATCAGCCATCCAAGGGCGAGGTCCATTGCCAGCTCTGCCTTGGTTGAGTGGTGCTCGGTGTACTTGATCAGGTGTGAGTCGAGGCAGAGGATTGCGTAGACTGGCAGGCCCAGCAGGAAGTCATAGATCGCGAGCCCGGCAGCGATCCCGTGGGTTTCCATGAAGCTCTTGGCGTAGGGGTTCGCCTCCCAGAACGGAGACTTGCAGGACGAGACCGTCACGATGTAATCGACGAAGATGAAGGCGAATAAGAGAACCGCACGCTTTAGCCACACGCCCTTAGGGACAAGGTGCCTGAGTACAGGCAGGAAACCCACAAACTGCTTTTTTGCCGAAGCTCCTTATAAGCAAGAATGAAGAAATCTCCAAGAATCTTCCAGACAAAGGCTTTTCCTTTCGTCTAGGCAGAGTCTCATCTTTTGTCTTACAAGCGAATTTCAATGTCTGACAAATGGGCTTATGTAAGAAACTTTATTTGTCAGATTATTATGTTCTCTGATGGGTGAAAAATGTGGTTGACCAAGTGAAGGTCGGCTTGCGCGGGCAGGTAGTCATACCCAAGAAACTTCGAAAGAAACTGAATATTGAGAATGGAATCATCTTGGAGATTGAAGAAACTGAAGAGGGTCTTCTCCTAAGGCCGTATAATCCAGTGGCGGAATTGAAGGGGCTGGGGAAAGGCATCTTCGGAAAACCCGTTGAATACCAAAGGAAGCTTCGCAGGGAATGGGAGAGCTAGAACCTTTGAAAATCGCGCTGGACACGAACATCCTTATATACTTTCTCGAAGGCACTGAACCCTACGCCAGCAAAGTCGAGAAACTCCTAGACTCATTCATGAAAAGGGAAAATGAGGGGGTTATCTCAACCATAAACGTTGCGGAGGTTCTAACAGGATTTTACGCCGCAGGGGAAGAAGAGAGGGCAGCCAGAACAAAAAGGCTTCTGAAAGGTCTTACCCTCAACGGTTTCAAAACAGTCCTGGTCACCTTTGAAATCGCCGATTTGGCCGCCAGTCTGAAAGCGAAGAGGGGAGGAATGTTGCCCGACGCCTTAATCGTAGCCACAGCGGTCAACCAGGCGGCTAACCTCGTCTACTCTCAAGATGAAGACCTCCGACGATTCAATGAAGATATTGAAGTCTCCAAATTAGAATAAGCGAGACTATCGCGAGGCTGACACAAGAGACCATGGAGTTGGAGCGGAGGCTTGAGAGGTTGGAGACCGCATGGGGAGAGTTGGCCGACCTCAAGGCACAGGTCAAACGCGAGGTTAGGCTGCTGGGTCTGGATGAATAATCACGTCCCTCCCTTGGCATTGTCATGAACTTCGATGTCTAACAGATGGGTTTCCTTCTTGTCAAGAGAATGGTGCATGAACCTTGGATGCCAGAGGGTTATGTATCTTTCTGGTTCTAGGTTCTCAATTCACAGTAAGCCTGATCAGACATGTGTAGATTATTGAGCTGCCTCTTACGGCTTCCAGTCTGATGTAGAGAGTAGAGGTTCCGGCAGTTGAGGCGTCCGCGTAGACGACTATGTATCGCTGTGAGGATGCTGGGAGGCTGTACCAGTTGCCGCTCGACGAGACGATGGATCCGCCGATGATCTGTATCTGGACGCTTGTTGCTCCATCCCGGAACCACACGGTAAGGTTGTCGAGTCTGCCAATATTACTCGAACCATAGAGGACAAGCCT